>CANJIC010000026.1 GCA_947474205.1 Planctomycetaceae bacterium
CGACTTTGGTGGCGAGGTTGAGCGCGTGTTGCGCATGGCCGATGGTTGCGCGCTGTTGATCGACGCGCTTGAAGGCCCGATGCCGCAGACGCGCTTTGTGTTGCAAAAAGCAATTCAACTTGGTCTCAAACCAATCGTTGTTGTGAACAAGTGCGATCGCCCAGACGCGCGCACCGACGCCGTTGTGAATGAAGTGTTTGACTTGCTCATTGAACTAGGCGCCGATGAAATTGCGCTTGATTTCCCTGTGCTTTGGGCCAGTGGGCGCGATGGCTGGGCCAGCCGCGACAAGAACGACAAGGATCGTGGCGTGGATGATTTGTTCGACGCCATTCTCACGCATGTGCCCGCGCCAAAGATGGACGCAACGGGTCCGCTGCAATTCTTGGTGACCAATCTGGACTACAGCGAATATGTTGGACGCATTGCTATTGGCCGCGTGATGCGCGGAAGCATTAAGCCAGGCATGGCCGTTGGTTTGTGCCGCGCCGATGGACGCATGGATCGTGGACGCGTTTCCAAAGTGAATCAGTTCCAAGGTCTTGGTCGCCGCGAGGCGCAAGAAGTTTTTGCCGGTGACTTGTGCGCCGTCGAAGGCATTCCAGATATCACCATTGGCGACACAGTTGTGCATCCAGATTCTCCAGACGCGTTGCCGCGCGTGAGCGTGGACGAGCCAACGCTGCACATGGTGTTCCGCATCAATGACGGACCGCTTGGTGGACGCGAAGGAAAGTTTGTCACCAGCCGTCAATTGTCCGAGCGATTGGACCGTGAACTTCGCTCCAACGTTGCACTGCGCGTAACCCCCGGCGAAACTTCTGAAGAATTCCACGTTTCAGGCCGCGGATTGCTGCATTTGGGTGTGTTGCTAGAAACCATGCGCCGTGAAGGTTTTGAATTGACCGTGGGCAAGCCGCAAGTTATTGAAAAAGAAGTCAACGGCGAAATGTGCGAGCCATGGGAGCGCCTCACGCTTGATGTTGCCGAATCCGGAATGGGCGCCGCGCTTGAGTTGCTTGGAAGCCGCGCCGCTGAAATCACCAAAGTTGATCCACGCAACGGTCGCATGCACATTGAAGCTGACATTCCTGCGCGCGGTCTGATTGGTTTGCGCTCACGATTGCTTAACGCAACCGGCGGCGAGGCTGTTATGCATCACGCGTTCGCATCGTGGCGAGGCGTGAATCCTGGCGCTATCAAACCACGCGTGCAGGGGGTGTTGATCGCAAACGAAGCCGGTCCCGCAACTAGTTACGCCATTGAACCGCTGTCCGACCGCGCCGTGATGTTTGTGAAGCCCGGCGACATTTGCTACCAAGGAATGTTAGTTGGTGAGAACACGCGCGAAAATAATCTGGTGGTGAATGCCACAAGAATGAAGCCATTTTCCAATGTTCGCGCCATCAGCAAGGACGCCACGGTTGTGTTAAAGCAGCCGCGCATCATGAGCCTGGAGCAAGCTTTGGAATATATTGAAGAGGATGAACTTGTTGAGATCACTCCAACCGCCATCCGCATGCGCAAGCGGTTGCTTAATGAAACCGAACGCAAGCGCGTGGAGCGTTCCGAGCGAAGCCGAGCCGAGACATCCGCACGCGAAGGATAATTCATGCCGACGCGCGTGATGAAGTTCGGTGGAACTTCGGTCGCTGATCCGCAGCGCATTCGTCACGCCGCAAGTCGTGTTGCCGCCGCCAAGGCAGATGGTGATCGCGTGGTCATGGTGGTCAGCGCCATGGGCGATTCCACCGATGACTTAATTGAACTTGCCAAGAAAATTTCCGCCAAGCCAGCCAAGCGTGAGCTTGATGCGCTGATGGCCACGGGCGAACTTGCAAGCAGCGCGCTGGCCGCGATCGCGCTTGAAGACTTGGGCCTGCGCGCATGCAGCATGAATGCGTATCAATGCGGCATTCGCAGCGACGGCGAGTTTGGCCACGCGCGCATTGACGCCATTGACCGCGCCAGCATGGACCGAAAAATCGACGGGGGGTTTATTCCGGTTATCGCGGGCTTTCAAGCGGTTTCACCTGAAGGCGATCTCACCACGCTTGGCCGCGGCGGCAGCGACACCACGGCGGTCGCCATTGCGGCGGCGCTGGATGTGATGGGCGACGGCGGCTGCTGTGAAATTTACACCGACGTTGATGGCGTCCATACCGCCGATCCGCGCTTGGTTCCAGAGGCGCCGCGCCTGACGCAAATTACCTACGAAGAAATGTTGGAGCTTGCCGTTGTGGGCGCGGGCGTCATGCATGAGCGAGCGGTTGTGTTCGGTCAACGCTATGGTGTGCCCATTCATGTTCGACATAGCCAGCGCTATGAACTTGGAACCATGATTCAAAAGGAGACTCCGTTCATGGAATCAATCGCGGTCATTGGGTGCGCGCTTAAAAGCGACTTGGGTCGTGTTGTTCTCAAGGGCTTGCCTTCAAGCGCGGACACGCAAGGCATTTTATTTGGCGCCATTTCTCAAATGGGAATTCTGGTGGACGACATCATTCAAAATGATTCCGACCAGATCACGCACAAATTTATCGACCTTAGTTTCACCGTGGCGCACTCGGAATTGCCGGAGGTAAAAATCGCCGTGACGCGTGTTCTGAAATCATTGGGCTCTGGCACCATGGAGATTGAAATTGGCCTGGCCAAACTCAGCGTGGTCGGCTCTGGCATGCGCCATCATTCAGGGGTTGCTGGTCGTTTGTTTGAAACCCTGGGCAAGGCGGACATTGCCATTCGATGCATCATGACCAGCGAGATAAAAATCTCCTGCCTGATTCCGCAGGAGCATGGCAAGAGCGCCATTCGATTGGTGCACTCCGCGTTTGGCCTTGAACAGGGCGAGCGCGTGACCATTGAGCGGCAACTTGGCCGGGTCTAAGGCTTTCGAATTTCATCTTGGGCAATGGTTGAACTGCGGTTGCAGCAGTCTTTAATCGCATAGCGCTCAGCCAATCCAAGCAAGTCTTAGCCCGTGGTTGTCTGTCTGTCAGAAGTGGCGGCCATTACAAATCAGCATGATTGCGCCGCATTTGATTGGGCATTGCTGGAAGAATGTGATTTAACAGAATACCAATTATGGGCGCAAAGGGGTCTGAAGGCCATTCAAGGCATGATTGTGAATGAGTGCTGTATCCGCGTTGCAGCGTTTGCATTCAACCCAATGTCCGTGCCCGATTCTGATCCCTGTGATTCATCTTGGCGTGTGATCAAGTCACACCTGATAATGTTGCCCCATGGACTTGAAAAAATTTCGAACTGGCCTGCTTGGACGATTTGTGAAATTTGGCATTGTGCCTGGCGTCATTGTCATTGCGGGCGTTCTTTGCGTGAACACGTATTTCAGCCTTCTGAAATTTGAAAATGAAGCATCTGAACTTGCCCGAAAAATGACCCTTCGGCTGACTTCTGAAATTGAGAATCGAAATCAAAAGGCTCTTGGAACTATTTCTGTCATTCGGCTGGCCCTTGAAACAAGTTTAATTACGAAGCGCGCGGAGATTCTTCAATTTTTGAAGCCAATCGCTGAAGCCAATCCAGATTTCGGAGTATTTGTGGCTTTGGAATCAACCAGCAGTCAGTCGATTCCACCAACGACAGTTTCCGCCGCGACCACGTCGAGTTCATCAGCAACTATTTCCGCCGCGACCACGGATACAAATATCGATCAAGCAACAAATGCCAATGGACGTTTCGCCCCTCTTTACGAACGCGACGTTGCCACTACCGCCACCACCACGCGCACGCTTGGTTTGACTTCCATTGCCAATATTGAAGAAAGCAATTACTACATCCGCTGCAAGCAAGAATTCATCAACAACAAATCACGCAAAGTTGTTGTGACAGATCCGCACATGCACAAAGGTGAAATGGTGTACGAGTTTGTCATGCCAATCGTCATCAACGGTCAATTCATGGGAATTGCTGGATTACAACGAACGCTTTTTTCATCCTTGGATTTAATGAATCAAATGTGTGTAGGAAACAAAATCAATGTCATGCTTCTGACCAATCAGGATGTGTTCATTGCGGCAATGTGTGGCGATGTCACTGCGAATGACCAGGCGCGCGCAACCTACTCCGCATTGACTGGAAAACCGTTGGATACGACTGAATGGGCAAACCCTTTACGCGATATTGTTTTTCAAAAGACCAACGAAGTTGTTTCAAGCGCGGTGAATCCCCTTTCAAATGCCAATGGCATTCATGTCATGGGAACAGTCCGAACAGGCGGCTGGAAAGTGATCGTTGAAATTCCAGGGGCCCTGATGTTTAGCGAAATGTGGTCGGATTTATGGGTTTCTTTGGTGTTGAGCATTGTTGGAATTGTCATAATGGCTGTGCTGATTCTGCGAACCGCAACCAAAGTTGTTGGCGAAGTCAGCGAAGTCACTGTTGGAATTAGCAACACGGCCAACATGATGGCGGGCTCAAGTCGGCAGCAAGAATCCATGACGCAAAATTTTGGTTCCAGCAGTGTTGAGATTGCCGCCGCGGTCAGGCAAATCACGGTGACTGGCGAGGAATTGCTGCGCAACATGAAGAAGATCGCGCAGGCCTCTAGTGAGTCGGCGCAGAATGCATCCGAAGGTCGTGTTGGCGTGCAAGCTATTGGCAGCACCATGGAAAATCTTTCCAGCGCAACCACCAATGTGGCTGAACGCCTATCCATGATTTTTGAGAAGGCCAGCAGCATCAACACCATTATTGACACCATCACCAAAGTTTCAGATCAAACAAATTTACTTAGCGTGAATGCCGCCATTGAGGCAGAAAAAGCTGGTGAAAGCGGTCGCGGATTTTTAGTGGTTGCGCGAGAAATTCGCCGCCTTGCCGATCAGACCGCTTCGGCCACCCTTGATATTGAAAAAATGGTTCAGCAAATGCAGGCCGCGGTTTCCGGTGGCGTTATGGAAATGGACAGATTTAGCGAGCAAGTGCGTCGTGGCGTGACCACCGTTGGCGATGTTGGGTTGCGCTTGACCAAAGTCATTGACCAAGTCTCCGGCGTGGAAAGCAGTTTCTGCGAGGTGACCGAAGGCATGCAGCAACAAGCGCAAGGCGCGGATCAAATTCGCCAAGCCATGGACGGTCTCACTCAGAACGCATCACGCGCGCAAGAAGCCACAAGCGAATTTTCATCTGCTTCGGAATCCTTGCGTGAGGCGATTTTTTCCCTGCGCAAAGTGATTAGTGGTGATATCTCTGTGTGATATTGCAACGTTTCTTGTGGGCACGTACCCGTTGAGTGGCGCACCTGCTAATGTTGCCGCATGATCCTGAAGAAATTTCGTCGCGGGCTGCTTGGACAATTTGTGAAATTTGGCGTTTTGCCCAGCGTCTTGGTTGTTGTGGCTATTGTCGCCATCACCACGTCCTTAAGTATTGGCTCCAAACGAATGGACGCGCGCGAATTAGCGACGGCTGAGGCCGAATACATCTGTTCGAGAGGTGAAACATTTGACCAAAAAGCCATCGGCACCGTGACGGCCATGGCGCTTGCTATTGAAAATGGTTTGTATTCCAAGAAAGCCGACACGCTGAAATATGCCAAGGCTGTCACAGAAGCCAATCCCATGTTTGGAGTTTTTATTGTCTACGAGGCAATTGGAGCGGCGGCAAAATCTTCACTTGGTCCAACCGCCGCAAGTGAAATCACAATCGATCAAGCCACGGATGCCAACGGTCGATTTGTTCCAAGCTTCACGCGTGATTCAACTCCCTCGCATTCGCTGGTATTGCGCCCCATCAACAATGTTGGTGAGTACGAATATTACAAAACCGCCAAGCAAAATTTTGCCAATGGAAACGCAAGCAAAATGATTGTGACGGAACCCCACATGCATGAAGGCGAATTGGTGACTGAGTTCGCGTTGCCAATTTCGATTGATGGAAAATTCGCGGGCGTTGTTGGTGTAACCAGACCGCTTGTGTTTGCGAACGAAGCCATTAAGCAACTCGCTATTGAAAGCGGCCTGAATATGTATTTGCTGACCGACAAAGATAATTTTGTCACGGCGTACGCGGGCGATATCACCGCCACTGAGCAAATGCGCGCGACATTTGAATCCATTTCAGGCAAGCCACTGGACAAGACTCCATGGGCAACATCGTTGCGCACATTGCTTGCGCAAAGCGGAAAAAATGTTCTTGGAACCGCCGTCAACCCACTGAACAACGCAGAAACAATTCACGCCATGACTCGCGTCGCGTTGAATGATTGGAAAGTTGTGGTGGAAATTCCACGCGCGCGCTTGGTCCATGAAATTTGGAGCGACCTTTGGCTTGATCTTCTAGTGGGCGTTGTGGGAATCATAATCATGGCCACGCTTATTTTGCTTACCGCCACCAAAGTTGTTGGCGAAGTCAGCGGCGTCACCGTTGCCATTAGCAGCACCGCTATTGAAATGGCTGGATCAAGCCGTCAACAAGAATCAGTGTCGCAATCGTTTGGCGCAAGCAGCGTGGAGATTGCCGCGGCCGTGCGCCAGATCACCGTGACCGGCAGCGAGTTGTTGCGCAAAATGGAAACCATTTCCAAAGCCGCCAGTGAATCCTCGCAGAACGCATCCGAGGGACGAGTTGGCGTGCAAGCCATGGGCGCAACCATGGAAGGCCTTGCCAGCGCGACCAGCAATGTCGCTGAACGTCTGTCCATGATTTTTGAGAAAGCCAGCAGCATTAACTCGATTGTGGACGCCATTACAAAGGTGTCTGACCAAACAAATTTACTCAGCGTGAACGCAGCCATTGAAGCGGAAAAAGCTGGCGACAGTGGCCGCGGGTTCTTGGTGGTGGCGCGAGAAATTCGCCGTCTTGCCGATCAGACCGCCGCCGCCACGCTTGATATTGAAAAAAATGTTCAGCAAATGCAGGCCGTGGTATCTGGCGGCGTGATGGAAATGGACCGCTTCAGCGAGCAAGTGCGCCGCGGCGTGACCAATGTGGGCGAGGTCGGCCAGCGCCTGACCAAAGTCATTGATCAAGTTGGCAGCGTTGAAAGCAGTTTCAGCGAAGTCACCGAGGGCATGCAAAGCCAAGTGCAAGGCGCGGATCAAATTCGTCAAGCCATGGATGCGCTCACACAGAACGCGTCGCGCGCGCAAGAAGCGACCAGTGAATTTTCACAGGCCGCCGCGGCGCTGCGTGAGTCAATCATGTCGCTGCGCAAAGTCATTGGTGGCGACATCACTGCTTAAATTTATTTCCGCAAAATGCATGAAAGCATGGCTGATTCTTTGTTCGTGGCTTTCAACTGCGCGCGCTTTCTACAACCTGCAAGTCCCCTTCAACTGTTCGTTGACGTCAGCCCCCTGTTCTGAATTCTGTATTTAGTCCTCGTCTAAATCAGTCTGCTCAATTGGCCTGGAAATTTGGTAGCGGCCGTCGATCCAGCGGCCAAGATCCACGTCGCGGCAGCGTTTGCTGCAGAATGGTTTTGTGGCGCACAGAAATTCAACCGGCGCTTTGCAAATAGCGCATGGACGCGGGCTCATGCTTAACGCAAGACGCTCTATGAAATTCTGGGGCGCGTGAATGGAAATCGCACGCTCGCTTGCGCTAGTTGCCAGCAGCGAAACCGTGATGGTGTCCGCGGGTAATTCACTTTCAACGCGCTCGGCCCATTCAATGGCGGCAACGCTGTCATGCGCGCCAAGTTCCAAGCCGCTGTCGCGCAGTTGCTCCGGGTTGCTTAATCGATACGCGTCCACATGCACCAGATCTATGCGCGCGCCGCGATAGCGCTGCAACACAATGAATGTTGGACTGCTCACTTGGCCATCATCGCAACCCAAGCCGCTGGCAAGTCCGCGCGCAAAGCACGTCTTGCCCGCGCCAAGATCGCCACGCAGCGCGATGGTTTCACCGCCCACAAGCAACGACGCAAGCATGGCTGCAATCTCTTCTGTTTGCGCGTGGGACTGTGTTGTAATTTCAAATTGAGTCATGCCAATGTCCAAGTTTGGATACATCAACCGATTGATGATTATGCAGACATACTAATGCGGTGTCGTTTGAAGATGCCAACGCTTGCAACAAACCAATGCGAGTGATCGGAGTGTTGTGCGGACCAATGGTCGCGGGCAACGCAACGCCGGCGGCCACCGCGAACAGCAACTCATAATCTTCGCCATCACCCAAAGCGCCACGCCACGCGTTGGCGTGCGTGTGCGCCTGCACGCATGCGGGCGTGCATGGAAGTTGCTCGGCGATAATCACTGCCTGCAACGCGCTTGCTTGTGCAAAGCGAGCGCCGTCACGAGCAAGACCATCGGACAAATCCATCATGGCGTGCAAGTCGTCGCCAAGCAGACGCGCCAACGCGTGGGCTTCTTCAAGGCGCGGCTCAAATGTGAAATGATGTCCCCCGCCATCTTTTGCAAGCGAACCACCCAGCGCGCCCGTGACAAAAAGTTGATCACCCGCGCGCGCGTCGCTGCGAAGAATTGGTTTCAGGCCTTCAAGCGGCTGCGCAAGCACGGTCACGGAAATAGTAAGCGGACCATTTGCAACATGCACGCACGTGTCGCCACCAATTAACGGCGCGCCAAAGTGCGCGGCCGTGCGCGAAATGGCGTCGACCAATTCTTGCGCGCTGGCTTGCGTGATGGAGCGCGGCAAAACACACGCCGCAAGTATGGCTACGGGCTTCGCGGCCATTGCAGCCACATCGCTGATGTTGCGCGTGACGGCTTTGCGGCCAATCTGCGCCATGCTTGCCGTGGACAAAAAATGGCGGCCTTCAACCAGAAAATCTTTGGCGGCCAGCAGTTGATGGTTGCCAACTCGAATCATGGCCATGTCGTCGCCTGGACCAACCAGTACATGCTCCGCGCCAGCCACCGTTGTGCGTATGTGCGCCAGCAACGCGTCCTCCGCAAATTGATGCTCACTCATGCGCGCTCCGCTGTTGCGCGTTGCGCGCGCGCGTGGATTGTTTCTTGGAGCAGTTCGCGCAGCAACATTTCATTGCGCATGGTTGCGCCTTGCTCGCGGCGAATCACGCCCATAGCGGCGTCAATCATTCTCTCACGCGCGGCAGCGTCCACGATCAATTCTTGCAACACACGCGGCAGCGCTTCACGGGTAACGCACAACATGCCGCCCGCCTCTATCAACTTCTCGGCCGTGTCAACAAAGTCGCCGTAGCGCGGGCCAATGATTGTGGCTTTGCCCAGCGCCACGGGCTCCATCATGTCGCTGCCATGCAGGTCGCCAAAGCTGCGGCCCACCACAACCACGGTGGCCAGCGCATACGCCTTCTTTAATTCACCCATGGTGTCTAAAAGAAATCGATCGCTCCCCCGCTGTCCTTCGCCACTTCCAATGGGTCTATGTGTGCGACGCACGCAACCGGGCAGGTCAATCGCGGCCGCGTCAAAGCGCGCGGGCTTGCGCGGCGCGCACAAAAGTTGAACACCTTCTGGAACGCACGCATGCAGCAACGCCTCCTCGCCCTCGGCGGTGCTGCCCGCAACCACAAGCGGACGAGTGCGATCAATGCCAAGTTCGCGCGCCAAGTCATTGGCAAGTTGTTGCGCGTCTTCAAAAGTGCGTTGCTGCGCCGCGGCAACAATGGGCGCAATGTTCGCAGCGTCCCACTTCATGGTGCCGCCCACATCCACGCGCTCCGTAGGCACGCCCATGTGCACAAATCGATCGGCGTAGATTTGCGTTTGCGCGGATACAAATCGAAATTGCTTGAAGAGCGGCTTTAAGAACCAGCGCGCCAACTTGTAGCGCCTAAACCCGCGGTCGCTGATGCGGCCGTTGACCACCGCAATGGGAATGCCCCGCTCGCCGCAAGCGCGGATGAAATTAGGCCACGCTTCAAGTTCAACCAGCGCCACCAAGTCTGGCCGCACACGATTCAGAAATCGCTCAACCGCCATGTTCATGTCTAGCGGATAGCGAACCACGCTCACGCCCGCGGGCGCAACGGCAAGCGCGCGCGCAAAGCCGGTGTCGGTGGTGGCGCTCAGCACCACATCGCAATGCTGGCACAGACGCTCCACCAGAAGCCGCGCGGCGTTCACTTCGCCCATGCTCACGGCGTGCACAAGAATGCGGCCACGCGTTACATTTTTAGACGCGCCAGACTGTGAAGAATCCCAAGCCGTTGAAGATGCCTGCGACGCCTTGGACTCTGTCACTATTGCTGATGGCGAATTGGTTGCAGGCGCGCCGCGCACCTGCGCAACATCCGCGCCAAAACCAAAGCGCGCGCGCCAATCGGTGCGTTGCTGGCCTGTGCGAAACAGCCACCAAATCCACAGCGGGCTGGTGAATATGGCCGCCACACAATAAGCCGCATCGGTCAAGGCTCGCATGTGAAAGCGATACTACGAAATTCGCGGCAAGCGCGAAGGCGCAAGACCATTGCTGGCGCAACAAGCAAAATGAAACTTGCGTCGCAGTATGCGGAGCATTGCAAGCACATGGCGCAACCTAATCCGGCACGCGGCTGAAATACACAATGCGCGGTTCGTCTGTAGGCCTATTTACATTGGTGCGGTCCACGCACATCACATAGCGCGCGTCATCAATCACGGATTCACGGTCACTTCCATTCCACTTACCGTCGATTGGATTCTGTTTCACTGTGCGAACTTTGAAATACACCGTGAACACATCGCTGCGCGTGGTGACCAAGTTAGAGATGCCCTTGAAGAGCAAATTCAACTCCTCGCTGTCGCCGTAACTGGTGTCATAGGTCAGCACTTGACGGTCCTTGATTGTGCTGCCCGTTACAAAATCAAATTGGCGAACGCCTTGGCGGTCAGTGGAAATGCGCGCGTCGAGTGGGTCAAGGTCGGTGGCCGTTGCGCGATCATCGCGCGCCGCCCAACCCATATCAGGGGTCTTGCTATAAGGATCAGATCCAGCGGTTCGTATTGTCCAAGAAATTTCACTTGCTTGTCGCGCTATGCCTAGCACTTCGCCAATGCTTGAAATACCGCGCTGACTCTGCATGCCCGTGTTGAAATTCACTTGCGTCAACGGCAATGTGGTGATTGAAGTGGGTGCATTTGCAATTGCATTGGTCGGTCCACCACGATCTTTATATGTGGGATAGTCGGCGAGATTTCCAGGAAAGGTTGCCATTGGATCTGTCGCCTGCGCCGCCCAAAGTTTCCCTGCTGGGTTTGGATCAAGTTGATTGCGATAAATTTCAATCGCCATTGGAACGCGCACAAACCTGTTGCCGCCAGAAGATCCAGGCTCAGGAATTTGCTTTGCAATTGTGCTCGGTCCATCAAATCGGCCCGTGTCTTCATAGACCATCTCTGTCATGCAAGGCAACGTCTTCATTGCTTCAATGGATGCGGTGTTGATGTTCAACAATCCTTTAGTTGGCAACCCAGAAAAATTGCCAGACAAACTTGGGCTGCGGTCGTACTCCCACTGCGCCAAAATCTGCGGCGTGACTGTTGTTGTTGATGATGTATTGATTGTGCTACGCACATCCACAGGCACAAGCGCGCCAACAGGTCGAGAAGCAAATGTTGACATGGTATTTCTGGACAGGGTCACTGCACTCCCGCCAAGAGCAATCTCCGGGGAGTAGCCTGGAACAGTCCAATCAAATCGCAGCGCCGCGCCCGCGCCGTCCACGGTGAAGCAATCAAATATGCGCATGCCCCATGGAACGTTGGGCGCGTATGGAGTTCGCAGCGCGCTTGTGCCGCCAAACTGATACGGGATACTAGTTGCGCCACTAAACGCAATGTTCAACGGATCCACTTGAATGCGATTGATAAACGGTCCCTCGCCCACTGGGAAACCTGGCACGCGGTTGCTCATAATTTCCGCGAAGGTGGCTTTGGCTTGATCGACTGGAATGACCGCCCTGCGCACGCCTACAAGTGGCGCAACCGTTTCAGGACTTGATAAGCGAGTTGGCGACAGAGTGGGTGCGGTAGTTGTTAATGCCAGCGCATTTGATGTTGAATCAATGCGATACGCGGGGCCCCACGCAAACACATCTAGCAACTCGCCGATCTGCTCAAAGTCATCGTCCTTCTGCAACATTTGCAAACTGCCCGCTTGCGGAACACGATCAAGCGTGTTCCACATTCCACGCGCAAGCCATGGTCTGCCTGGCGTTTGTTTACCAGTTGCCAAATCAATGGGCAACAAAAATCCGTCATGATCCAGCAAGCGCGCGCCTTTGTCACCCATGAACACACGGAATTGTCCATCTGGTTCAAAAATTTCTCCAGAGGTGGTTTTTACTGGAGCAGAACCAGGTGGCACCGACCACAATGGAGTTACAAACTTGGTCTCGGTGTATGGATTCGATCCAAGGCGCGGATTGCCATAGAACGCAATCACATTTGGGGGCAAGGGATTAGTCGCAGTCTGTGGATAATAATTAGGAACTGGATTTTGCATCACAGTTTGGCAATTGAACGAAGTTGGCTTGCGCAATACCAAAGTTGGCAAATTGACCGAGGCATCTTGCGTGCTAGTTGCTGACGGCACCAACCCACAAAAATCTGGTAGCGGCGCCCACACTGGTGTCAGCAACATATTGAAAGTCACAATTGGCGCGGCGGTAGAAGGAATCAGCCAAGTGTTTGAACCCACAACTGGAAACCAAATATCTGGATCCGCAGGCGTGGAGAAACTTCCCAATTGAAACACATCGCCTGCGCTGGTGAACCCCGCGCTTGGAACGGTGACAGTGCCTGGGGTGCTTGTGCCGGCAATCGGATTTGTTGTGGTCCACGGCGTCATTGATGAGGTCACGTTAGAATTAGAACCACAAATAATGTCGCCACCCTTTGCATTGGCTAGTAGAAGTCTTGCATCCATGACAAAGCCAGACAATTCAACGCGCGCGGGTTGCAGCAAGGGCGGTCTATTTGTGAACTCAGGCTCCGTGCGATTACTAAACACAAAGCGCGGTGCGAATCGTTCAACAGGAATCATGGGGCTACGAGATTTGGTGGGATCGGTTGGCAGCGGATTGGACGCGAACGATCCAGTGACAAGTTCACGCGTGTAATCCCACACGGGCAAGTTCAGTTGCGCGTTTGTGGAGAGCGATGCATTTGGAATGTTTGTTGCCGCAACTGTGACAAACTTTGCGTCAAACAATCGCGACCAATTGCGCGACACATGCGTCCATGTTGTGAAGTAATCACCGTCCGCCTTGGTATCTGTCTTAAGGACTTTGCCCAGCACAATTCCAGGAAAGAGTGGCGGGGCATAAACACTGTCGGGGGCTAAAACAACTGTTGCACTTGGGTTGGTCACGCCACATGCGGTTGTTAAAGGGGCAATTGGTAAATACCGAAATTTTTTACTAGTAGTGGTTGAACGAACAAGTTCCAAAGCTGTTGGCGGTGGAAACAGCGACACACTGGCGCCCGGACCGTCGTAGGAATAATCGCTGGCCAAAATACCTGCAGGAAGAACTGGCAGCGGACTTGGCACGGCTCCAAGCAAATCTGGAATATTTATGGTGGTTAGGCCAGCAATTCCAACACCACCCGTAACCCCAGTTGTGGGTGGCAAAGTAATGCGCGCCGCCGCGGTCCAGAAGCGTCCACCAGTGACAAGGTTGGTGTCAAAGTTGCGGTCGTCGGCGAACATGGGAAGTGTTGTTACAGCATCCGCTTTTGTACCCGTTGTGGTCCAGTGATCCAATTCCGAATGACCGTCAAAACGGTCAACTTCAAGAAGTGGCAATCCAGTTGCGATGCCAGTGGCTGGATTTTTTAACACGCGTTGCAACGTGATACCGCGAGCCATGTTGTCGCGCGTCAAACTTTTCTTAAATGTGTTTAACGAAATCGCCGGTGATTTGCCAGGAGTCGCCGCCGCCAACGCATTCAAGAGTTTGCTTCGTGGAATCTGATTCGCAAATGAAGCGCCTGGATTCGCGCTTTTCATTGTGAATGGAAACAGCGGGCTTGATGGCGGTGATGTTGCCAACTGCGGCATAGTTGCCCATGTTGAAGCGTTGGCAACGGGCAAGTCTGAATATTCGTACAAGTCAAAGTAATCAAGCCAACGGCGGCGGAACAATGGGTCCCACATGGCCACATCTTTCATGTCGCCTTCAGCGGGCGGCGTTATAGCAGTGGTTGAATTACTTTCATTTCCAATCACATTGGCGATTAAATACACGGTTGCGGTGGCCGGTTCAGTTTCAGTTCCAGGCGCAAGCATCAGTGGCACAGGCATGCCCGCGAGGTCAAGGACAACTCCGCCGGAGCTATTGAGTTCATAATCTGGAAAGTCGTAATCCGTTCCAAATATATTGATGCGGAAATCACCAAGGCGAATGGGTTCGTTCCACGGATTAGCAACCTGCACAACAATGACTGGCGTGCGAATTTCATCCAGCTGGTCGCG
>CANJIC010000027.1 GCA_947474205.1 Planctomycetaceae bacterium
ATGTTTCAACGTGGTGAAACTCAGTCACTGGTGACCTGCGTTCTTGGAACAATCAAGGACGAGCAAATCATTGACGGCCTGATGCCTGAGTACGCGAAGAAGTTCTACCTGCATTATTACTTCCCTCCATTCTGCACGGGCGAAGCTGGTCGCATCACTGGTCCAGGTCGTCGTGAAATAGGTCACGGCGCTTTGGCAGAGCGAAGTCTGCTTGCCATTCTGCCAAACCCAGAAGATTTTCCATACACCATTCGCATTGTTAGCGAGATCACTGAGAGCAACGGCTCCAGCTCAATGGCAAGCGTGTGCGGTGGTTGCCTTGCAATGATGGATGCGGGCGTGCCTATCAAGGCCACGTGCGCGGGCATCAGCGTGGGTCGCTTCACCTCCAAGGATGGAAAGGTGACGCACGTCACCGACATCATTGGCGAGGAAGATTTCTTTGGCGAAATGGATTTCAAGGTCAGTGGAACTCGTGAAGGAATCACGGGCATTCAACTGGATTTGAAGGCGCGCGGACTTGGCTTTGAGGAAATCGCCGTCATCTTCACGCAAGCGCGCGAAGGTCGTCTGCAACTCATCGACAAGATCGAAGCCGTCATCGCCAAGCCACGCGCTGAGATGTCGCAGTTCGCGCCACGCATCACCAAGGTCAAGATTGATCCTGAGAAGATCGGCAAGCTCATTGGTCCAGGCGGAAAAACAATCCGCTCGCTTCAAGAGCGAACCGGCGCGCAGATCGATGTGGAAGAAGACGGAACCGTGTTCATTGCGTGTTCCGACGCGGCCAAAGCGGCGCAAGCCAAACTGGAAGTCGAAGCGCTTGGCGCCGAGATCAAGGTTGGCTCCGTGTTCGAAGGCAAAGTTGTCGCGGTCAAAGAGTTCGGCGCATTTGTGGAGTTGGTGCCTGGCACCGACGGCATGTGCCACATCTCCGAGCTCGCTCACGGCTTTGTCAAGAATGTTCTTGAGCACGTGAAAATTGGCGAGTCAATCAAGGTGAAAGTAATCAATGTCGATGAAAACGGTCGCATTAAGTTGAGCCGCAAGGCCCTCTTGACACCGGAACCAGCGCCAGCGAACTAACGCCCCCTTCGTCTTTTTTGGGACTTTCAATACCCGCTCAATCAAATGAGCGGGTTTTTTTTGGACTCATTTGGCTAATTTCAGAGGGCTAAATATCAAATTTCAGATGCCCTGCAAATCTTAAATCTATCAATTTGCCCTAGAAATATCGGTGAATTATCATTTATCCTGCGCTCGTGGCTAGCCTTACGCCAAAGTTCTAGGGGACAAATTACTTACGAATGTTTTTCAAATTTCCCTTGCACAAGTGCCAAATTGGATGCACAATGACTTATATAGCGTCGGTGGGTGATTTTGAATTTCTGGAGATCCATTCAATGAGCAATGAAACTGAATTCGTCAATGTCCAAGGAACCGTGAAGTGGTTTGATCCACGCAAAGGTTTTGGATTTGTTGTTGGTCCTCAAGGCGAAGATATTTTCGTCCACTTCTCAACCATTGAGCAAGAAGCCGGCTTCCGCACTTTGCGCGATGGTGAAGCAGTCACCTACTCCGCAACCAAAGGTGCCAAGGGTTGGTCTGCCACGAAAGTGCAATCAAGCCGTGTTCCAACTGAAACTCCAACTCCGACTGCATAAGTCGCAAGTTGGTGATTGGGTTTGAAATCATCACTTCTTGTTATTTTAGTATTAATATTTTAAATTTTGAACGCCCGCCTTTCTTTCACAAGGCGGGCGTTTCTATTTCACCTATTTCTTATTTTGACATTGGCATCTCATGATGAATTCCATTCCAGCAATTCTTATTGGTGCCGTGATTGGCGCAATTCTAGCCGGCCTTGCTGCGGCAGGTTCATTGCGCCGCCGCGCCGCGCGCGCGCTTGCCGCTGAACGACGCGCGCAATCCGCCGAGCGATTGGCGGAACTTGGAAGCATGACCAGCGGCTTGGCTCACGAAATTAAAAATCCCCTTTCAACACTCACGCTCAACGCGCAGCTGCTGCGCGAAGAAGTGCTTGACTCCAATTTGCCGGAACCCGTGCGCGCCACCGCTATCAAGCGCGCCGACGCGTTGGCGCGCGAGTCCAGTCGATTGAAAGATATTTTGAGCGACTTCCTGCGTTTCGCAGGCCGAATGAAACTTGATCCGCAGCCGCGCGACTTGCGCGAACTTGTGCAAGAGTTGGCGGATTTTTTTCACCCGCAAGCGGAGCGCGCGGGCGTGCTCATGCGTATCGACACTCCAGCCACTCCGGCAATATGCCATGTTGACGCGGGCTTGCTCAAGCAAGCCATTCTCAATTTAATCATCAACGCGGTTCAAGCCATGAGTCCCGACGGCGTTGTTGCCGTGGGTGAAAGCCGTGGCGAATTGCTGCTGCGCATAGAAGCCGCGCCCGACAAAAAGTCCCAGGAAACTGGCTACCGAATTGATGTGATTGACTCCGGACCCGGCATTGATGCATCACGCCTTGCGACTATTTTTCGCCCCTATGCCAGCACCAAGCCAGGCGGTAGCGGCCTTGGGCTTGCCACCACGCGCCGCATTGTGGAAGAACATGGCGGTCGCATTGAAGTGTTCAGCGACGCCAGCAAGGGCACATGTTTTTCGCTTTTCTTGCCCGCAAAATCACTCTAGCCAATCTTTGGCCTTCAACCGCTGCGGAACATATTCCTCCGTGACATAGGAAATATCTTTCGTGATCAAAGACTCCACTTCCATTTTAAAACCGTTTGTCAGAAGACCTTCAATTTCTTTTTGCCAAGGCTTGTGACCTTGGAACCATGGATACGCCGCGATTTCCTTGGCGCGTTTAATGTCGTTGTCATTCAGGGCAATTTGAACATCGTCGCTCAGGCCACACGCCTTGTAATCCTTGGCGCGAATGCCAAGAAATTTGGCCTCCGGAATGGCAAGCCGCTGACTTTCAAACGCCAGCGAAATGGAACCCTGCTTAATCACGCTGTAGATATAATGCCCCCACGGATCGCAATCAAGCAAGCAATACACGGGCAACTTTAATTCCTCATGCATGCGACGAAGCAATCTGCGCACGCCACGCGGCGGCTGTCCACCACCTTCGGTAAGAATGCAATTGTGCTTCTCCCAGAATCGATCTTCATTGAATCGACTCCACACGGTATTTTTTTCAACGTGCAAAATAAACTTGGCTTCGCACTTTTTAAACTGAATGACATCGGGTTCCACAATGCTGGGAATGGCGTAGCCGCCCGAACCCATGCGGCGGCAATCAATCTCGTCGCCGGAATCAATCAGCGTGATGTTGCCCACAATACTGCCGGCTTTCTTGGCAAAAATGTGCAGCTCTTCGCGCAACGCGGTCAGTGAAACTTCCAAGTCCTCCAGAATTCCGTCGGACTCCGTCTGATCGACAAATGTTTTTTCCTTGGTGCCGGCAACAGTGTGCAGCCCTTTATAAAACATACCGCGCAAGCTCAGCGTCTTGTCGGCCTCGATTAAATCCTTTATCGATCCAGAATGCAGCAGCGTCTGCATGAAAATTTTCGCCTGATTCAAATTGAACAACTGGCGATCTTGCGTTGCATTTCCCATTTCAAGAATGCCGCGCTTCTTGTTCCAAATGGTGTTGGAACGCGAACGCGTGGGCACGCTCACGATGGGTTCTTTACCGCTCAACGCCGCCTTGGTCACGGTCTCCGCAAGCACATAAATCTTTTTATGCGTGTTGACATCGCGGGCTTTGGTGGAAACTTGTTTGGTTATTTTTTTGGCCATAGGAACTCCATTCAATCCGCTTCAAAAAGTGTCGGGGAATCATCCTCACGCTTGGATTTTTTAGACTTCACACTGTCGTTGGTGGAAGTTTTTCCACGCTTTGTCTTGGCATTCACATCTGCGTTTTTAAATGGTTTTTTGGCTTCCAAATGCGAATCCTTCACTTCACTACGATCGCTTTGCGCCAACGCTGGAATGGCGTCGGCCACAACCAGCACGCCTTCCTGATCGGATGGATCCTCGGCCTTGACCACTTTGCCATCTTCGTTCAACACTTGATCCGCTTGGCGCGTGCGCTTTTTAGCTTGCGCCAACAACGCGTCATACACCTGGCGCGTATCGGCGCCATGAATATGATGCAGCGACTTGGATACTTCGCCAATGTAGCGCTCAAACACATCGCGGCGCTCGCCTTCGCGGCGCATCTTCAATCGCTTGCGCAAATAACTTCCCAGTTTGCGCCCGCACTCCATCAGCGCCAACTTCATCTCCTTACGAATCTCGTCGTAGTCGGCGATGGCCTCCTTAGACTCGCTTGTGAAGGGAACCCACACACTGGCCATGTGAATTAAAATCACCAGCGGCCCGGTTGGCGTGCTGCCACGCGGCTGCGTTAAACCATAGTTTTTCCAGCCTGTTTCAGCCACGGCTTTAAAACTAGAGCACGCGCTTTGTTGAAACAAAAGCGGCACACGATTGGCGAATCGAATGACGCGGCTTGATTCTTCTGTTGGTAACTCACCACCGAATGCAATAGCCGCCTCAATTTGAAATGGACGTCCGCGATAAATTTCTGGCTCGCGGCTGCTTGCTGCGTAAAATTCCGCGCGCACACCTTTCAGCATGCCCGCCAATAATTGCCGCACGCCAATGGGTGCTAAACAATCAACAGGTGGCGGACCCAACTTGGCTTCTTGAAACGCCGCGAATAATTTCTCCGCTTGCTGCGGCTCCACATCACCGGCGCGCGTGCGACTGGTGGCGCCCGCGGCCTCACACAAAGCGCCCGCCGTCGCGGCGGACACGCGGCAAAATTGATCTTGCAAAAATTTGTACAACGAGCCCTTCTCAGCGGCCTCGTACTCCTTCAACATTTGCAGCAGCGTGCCCAACTCCACACCCTTGGGATGTGGCTGAATTTCCCGTGTTTCAGGCGGCAATTCATTCACCGCGCGAGGAAACATAATCACGCCGTGATGTTCGGAAGTGACTTCAACTTTCACCTCGCCGGCGTCCACCGCGGTGGCGACCGCATCCGCCGGCAAAAGCTCCTCATCATCCGCGCCGCTCTCGCGCGACGGCGGAACATAAGTGATGCGCGCGTGCGGATTGGCGATGCCCGTCAATTCCAAAAACTCATCAACCGAACCGCGGCCCTTTTGATAGCGACCTTCTAGTTCAATGGAAACACTTGTTCCAGTTGGAAATATTTTTGGACTTAAGAAACCGTCCGTCGCCGCAAGCGAACGCGAGCCAGCAGTCACATCGCGCAACTTCGCCGGCGGAAAATCTTTCGTCTCAGCGTCAGCCGTCACCTCGGCGCGATTTGTTTTTGTATTCATGGCCAACTCAATGCGGTGCGCCGCGTCGCTGGAGCGAATCTTGGTCACAATCTGCATGGGCTTGCCGGTGGTGATCAATCCATACATGCCCGCCGCGCTGATACCAATGCCCTGCTGTCCGCGGCTCATCTTCAAGCGGTGAAACTTTGATCCGTACAAAAGTCGCCCGAAAATATTCTCAACTTGCTTGCGCACAATTCCTGGGCCATTGTCCACGACAGTGATTCGGTAGCGCGAACTCTTAGAAGTCGCCGGGCGATCCGGTTGCAAATCCTCAATGATCACCGCAAGTTCCGGAAGAATTCCACCTTCTTCGCAGGCGTCCAAACTATTGTCCACCGCCTCTTTGACCGTGGTCAACAACGCCTTGCGCGGATTATCAAAGCCCAGCAAATGTCTGTTCTTGGCGAAAAATTCGCTCACGGAAATGTCGCGCTGACGCGATCCCATTTCCTCCGCCGTGGCGCCGCGGTTCTTGCCCTTGCGCGGCGATGCGCCATCGCTTGATTCCTCAACGCTCTTATTTGCGCGAGATTTACCTGGCTTGGGTTGTTTCTTACTCATCAATGCGGCGTCCTTGCCAACCATGCTGACTCCTGTTCAATATCTGTACGAGTGGGCGAAAGTACCGCTTCTTCGGCTCGCTTGGGCAATCCTCACCGCTTTTTCTTTGAAATCACGCATTTGAAACTCCTTCAAGTTGAACATTTTCGCTACCATTTGTTCCCCAACAACCTCAACCACAAAGGAAATCTCATGGAAACAACACTGATCATTTTGAAACCAGACGCCGTGCAACGCAATCTGATGGGCCGAATCTTGACCCGCTTTGAGGACAAAGGCCTGCAAATCGTGGGCTGTAAACTAATGCGCATTTCGCAGGAACTTGCCGCGGAACACTACAAAGACCACGCTTCCAAACCTTTTTACCCCGGCCTTGTTCGCTTCATGACCAGCAATCCAGTCTTGACCATGGCCGTGCGAGGAATTGGCGCGATTACCATTTGCCGCTCCATGATGGGCGCCACATTTGGCAGCAAAGCCGCCGCTGGCACCATTCGCGGTGACTTTGGCGTTTCCAACAGTTACAACTTGATCCATGGATCTGATAGCCCCGAAGCCGCCACCCGTGAATTGGGTCTATTCTTCAAGGCTGGCGACATTTTGGAATACTCCCGCGCCGGCGACAGTTATGTCTACGACTCGACTGGTAGCAAGCCCGAGTAAATAGGTCTTATAACTTATTTTCACCGATGTAATGCCTATTAAAAGGCGTTATTTATCCATTTGGTTCAATAACTCATAATTTCATTTATTTTTGAAACCAATCGTCCCCATTTGGTGAACAGTCACATAGTTGGTTCTTAAGCGTTTTGTTGGATGGTGCGGAATTGCAACATACATCTTTTAAACCCTACCCCGAGGAAATGACCTTGCTCCACTCAATGATTGGTAAAAATTCGCCGCTTGATCGAATGCGTCAACGAAATCGTCCAGCGGTTCGTGGCCGCTCTGGCATGCCCACATTGGCGACCGCCGCTTTGACCCATGCCGAAGAAGACTTGATGCGCGAAATTATGATCGAGCCAATGGACTACATGGACTCGCCGGAGTTTACAAAGCAAGACGCGGAAAAAAATATTTATGAAAAACCTGTCTCCATTCGCTTCGCCGATGTGAGTTGGTATCGACCGCTTATGGCCAACAGCACTGGTGGAAAACAAGTGGAGCGCAAAGCCAAGAAAGCGGATTCTGTTCTGCTGACTGGCGCGCAAGAGCGCGTGATTTTTCTGCAATACAACTACGCGCGCTTTCGCGTGCGACAATTGCAAGACGCGTTGAACAATCAAACTCCTTCAACCGAGCAAGCTCGTGAAATGCTGCGTTGGCACCGCATGGCCAAGGGATTTCGCGCGCAGATTGCGGAAATTAATTTGGCGCTGGTTCTTGCCATGGCCAAGCGCGTTCCGCTTGGCGAAAGCGATTTCGGCGACTTGATTGGCGAAGGCAACATGGCCTTGATGCGCGCCGTGGATAAATTTGACTGCGGCCGTGGATTTAAGTTCAGCACCTACGGATGCCGCGCAATTTTGAAGGCTTTCAGCCGATTTGGCATTAAATTGCAAAAATACAAGCAACGCTTTCCCAGCGAGTTTGATCCACAGTTTGAGAAATCAAACCATCTTGAAGTGTTGCGCGCCGAGAATGAAAAAGATTCCGCCGCGGAAGTGCGCTACATCATCACCCGCAACAGCGCGGACTTAAGTGACATTGAGCAGAAAGTTATTTTGCATCGCTTTGGTCTTGATGGCGTCGCTCCACAAGTCCAACTTACTTTGGAGCAAGTTGGACAAATGATTGGCGTGACCAAGGAACGCGTGCGGCAAATTCAAAACAAAGCCTTGGAAAAACTCAAGGACGCGCTGATCACCTTGCGCGGCGAAATGCCTTTGACCACATCCAACTAATTCTGAAACCTTGCGTTTCAAGACCGCTCTTGAGCGTGCGTTTTTCATGCCATGCAATTTTTGCCAAGTAAATTATTTTAACGTTGGCGCAACGCCACCCAAGCGATAGCAGTGGCCAGAGCATGCACCAACGCGAATCCGCACACCAATCCAGTTTGAACACTGTATTGCTTCTCATCAATCATGGCGCTTGTAGCAATGGCAACAACAATGCCAGTGAAATATCCAATATCGCCCGCGGCGCGGAAAGCCGCCAAGCCGGACATGCCGCGGTTTGTGTTCAAGACCAAGGCCAATGAAGCTGGAAGAAGCGGCGCTGCAGCCACTCCAAGAACGAGCAACGCCACCGCCAGAACCATTGTGTTTGCCCCTAGAAATGGCACAATTCCAAGCGCAAGCGCGTACACAATCGCCGCAAATGTGCGCGTGCGCAACGCCCCCAAGCGATCGGCAAACCACCCCGCGGGGGCTGCTCCAATCGCCATCAACAACAGCGGCAAACCAACCAACATTCCCCGTTGCTCTGGCGTGTAGCCCAAACCACTTAACAGAAAACTGGCGAACACCGCCGTCAGAATTGCGCCCGTGGCGCGATCAGTGGCGGCCATACATAAAATGGGCCAAATTTTTCCTGGCTTCTCCGGCAACTCTGACTCGTCCACATTCACGTGCACACTTTTTGCAAACGCAACCATGTTCGCCAACGTGGCGCGAAATGCCATGGCAAGACATCCTGTGGCGATACACGAGACTGAGCCCACGATCAATGTGACCGCGGCGCTACCCGCAAGCTTGGTGAGAAATCCACCAAGCACTGCTCCGATTCCCAAGCCCGCCACCAACACGGTTGCGCCCAAACCCAACTTCCACGCGGGATGTTTTTGATCGCTTCGCCCCAACATTTGAAACAACGCCGCGAATGTTGCAACATCAACCGCGCCTTCGATTGTGCGCAGCGCCAATGTTCCCGCGAATCCAATGGGCAACCACATGATGGCCATTAAAATGCCATCCACAATGGCCGTTGAACTAACCACGGCCCACCCCGACATGCGCCGGCGCATGTATTTCACCAATGGAATGGCCAGCAGCGCTCCAAGCAAATTCACCGCCAAAAACAATTGCGCCTGCGCCGTGGACACGCCATAGCGATCGGCGAAAAGATCCTTTAAAACAGGCACAACAAGCGCGTCTGGCAAAGCCGAAAGAAAGATGAGAAGGATGACAATTCGCACGATTGATTTTGGGTGAGGCAAGCCTAGCAACCATTCACGGGTCACTACACTCTTGCCATGAATAAAGTTTTTCAAACGCCAGCGTTGGCACTTGCGGGCTTGACACGCGATGGAATGAAAATTGCCGTTGGCGGCTTTGGCCTGTGCGGAATTCCAGAGCAACTTATTCTTGCGCTGCGTGACAGTGGCGCCAAGGAATTAACCTGCGTCAGCAACAACGCCGGCGTTGATGATTGGGGTCTTGGCGTGCTCTTGAAGACGCGCCAAGTGCGGCGCATGGTGTCAAGCTATGTGGGCGAGAACGCGGAGTTTGAGCGTCAATACATGAGCGGCGAACTTGAACTTGAATTTTGTCCGCAAGGAACTTTGGCTGAGCGCATGCGCGCGGGCGGCGCCGGCATTCCAGGGTTCTACACCAAGACCGGCGTGGGAACAGTTGTGGCCGACGGCAAACCAACCGAACTTTTTGATGGCGAACTGTTTGTGCTTGAGCGCGGCATTCGCGCCGACCTTGCGCTTGTGAAAGCCTGGAAAGCCGATCCCAGCGGAAACCTGGTGTACAGAAAAACGGCCAGAAATTTCAACCCAATGGTTGCCTCGTGCGGCAAGGTCACCGTGGCCGAAGTGGAGGAAATGGTGGAACTGGGCGCGCTTGATCCAGAGGGCATTCACACTCCCGGAATTTTTGTGGACCGAATTGTGGTGACAAAATCCGAAAAACGAATTGAACAGCGAACCGTGACCCCAAGCTAAGCCAAATGCAAATTGCGCATACATTATGGGCGTTCTGTAATCGCTGACCAAATAATTTGTTCAAAAAATTGCAATGTGCCCGAATAAAAATACCTGCTCTTGCGTTCTCGCCAACTCATTCAACTGTCCGTGAACTGACTGCTTTCACCTCTTGCGATGGAGATCTGTATGAAATTTCTGCGACCAACCGTTCTAACCCTCTCGCTCTTTCTTCTTACTCCCATGGCATTCGCGCAATTTGGGGGCAAGTCTGGCTTTAGCCAGGCATTCAAACCCGATTTGCTTCCTCGCGACATGACCATGATTGTGGAGACTCTGAAACTTGAGGAGTGGCAACGCGCCATCGTGCAAACCCTGCTGCAGGACTATCAAGATTCTTTCAAAACTGGAACGGACGCCATTCGTGAAAAAATGATCAACTCCGCCAAGAAACAAAAAAATGGTGGAGCGAAAGACATGCGTGGATTGCTGGAACCAATCGAAGCGTGGCTGCCTGAAAAAGAAGAACTATACGTTGATTTAATGAGCAGCATTAAAAGCCAACTGGGTCCAAATCAACAAGAGCGTTGGCCGCAGTTTGAGCGCGCTGTTCGACGCGCTAGATCCATTGATGATTCGGATTTGTCGGGCGAAGGCGTGGACTTGATTTCAATTATCCGACAAATGCAGTTGCAACCATCCGTGTTGGATGCCGCTCAATCCGCGATGGATCAATATGAAATTGCGCTTGATGCCGCGCTGATCACACGTGACAAACAGATCACCGCTTTGTTGCCAAAATTCACGGACGCAATGGACACCATGGACACTCAAAGAGGCAGCGCATTGCAGGGACAAATCATGGTTGTGCGCGTGGCGGTTCGAGATATTCAAGATGATTCAATTGAAAAAATTACCATGACGCTGCCTGCTCCATTCGCGCAAGATTTCAGAACGCGCGCTCTTTCGCAAGGCTACCGTGAAGTTTTTCAACCCGATCCACTCTCAAGTTTCTTCGCGGCTGTTCTGAATTTGAATGATCTCACCTCGGAACAAAAGACGGGGATTCAAGCCTTGCTGAAAACATGGGATGAGGAATTCACGGTGTTGCAAACTCGAATGTTGGAGACAACACGCGCTGATGAACCGAAAAAAGCAAGCCGGAAAATTCTTGCCTCCGCCGCCAAGAAAGCCGCGAAGGATGGGTCAACGACTCCAGAAGTTCCACCAGACTTGATGATTCCTTTGCGTAATGAAAAAAATCAACTGGTGCAAAAAACAAGGGAAAGTGTTTTGCAATTACTCACGCAAGATCAAACCGATCGACTGGCCGCCGGTATTCCCGGGTTGCGTCCACCTCCGCCCACGTCTCAACCGCCAATGATTGGTCAACCCAATAAATCGCAAAAATCAGGCGCGAATGATAAGAAAGCGCCGGCTACAGGAACCGCGGGCCAAGCCCCGAGTCCTGCTGGCGATGGAAACCTTGATGCGCCACCACCAACTCCAGGAACCGTGGAGTAATCCACCACTAACCAGTGCATGAAGATGTTTCAAAGTCTGATGCCAGCACGCGAGTCGCTTCGGTCGCGGCGTTGTTGCGCGCCACCGCCGCCACCACGCCACAAGCTCGCTGCGAGGCCGCGGGGTTCACGTGGCTTGCCAAGCCAATCCCTTCCGATGCCGACGCTGTTCGATTGATTCCCTCCGAGGTCGCGGTGCGCCTAAGCGTCATTCCGCTTTCAATCAAATCAGGTTGCTTGCGCGCGGCCATGATGGATCCATTTGATCTGCACGCAGTTGATGAAGCTGCGACCATTGCCAACATGCCTTTGGAACGAGTCGGTGTTGCGCCTGAAGCTTTTGGTGAACTTATGCGTCAATCGTATGGCGTCACCGCGGCGCGCATGGCGGAAAGTTTGGCTGGCAACAGCGGCGGCGGCGATGAAGTCGAACAAAATCTGGACGCCATTCAAACCGACGATGTGCACCGCATGGCGGAGCAACCCACTCTGGTCAACTTGGTCAATCTTTTAATTCTTGAGGCCATTCAAAAGCGCACCAGCGATATTCACATTGAGCCATTTGAAGGCGAATTAAAGGTGAAATATCGAATTGACGGCGTGTTGATTGAGCAACAAAGTCCACCAAAACATTTGCAGCCGGCCATCATTGGACGCATTAAAATTATGTCCATGATGAACATTGCGGAAAGATATCTTCCGCAGGACGGCCACATTACATTGCGCTTTGAAGGCCGCAAGGTTGATCTGCGCGTGTCCACCGTCCCAACGATTTATGGCGAGAGCGTGGTCATGCGTATTTTGGACAAGTCATCGCTGCCATTGGACCTGAAAAGTTTGGGCATGCATGAGCAGCAAGTTTTAATGATGGACAAGTTGATCGCCAAGCCCCACGGATTGGTGTTGGTGACTGGTCCAACGGGTAGTGGAAAAACCACAACGCTCTACGCGGCGCTGAGCAAATTGTATGACCCGCGAAAAAAGATTTTGACGATTGAGGATCCCGTTGAATATGAACTCGCGGGCATCAATCAAATTCCGGTGAATCCAAAACGCGGTCTGACATTTGCTAGCGGTCTGCGCAGCATTTTGCGCCAAGACCCCGACGTGATTCTGGTGGGCGAAATCCGCGACGCTGAAACCGTTGATATTGCCATTCGCAGCGCGCTCACGGGCCACTTAATTCTAAGCACGCTGCACACCAATGACGCGCTTTCCAGCGTGGGTCGCATTGTGGACATGGGCGCGGAATCATATTTGCTGGCCAGTGTGTTGGAGGGCGTTCTTGCCCAGCGTCTTGGCCGCAGAGTGTGCAAGGTTTGCGCGCACAAAGTTCCAATGTCGGAGAATGATCGCGTTCGCATTCCACCGGCGGCGCTTGAACGCTTTCACGACCAAGTGACCGTTGGCGCGGGTTGCGAGGCGTGCTCTGGAAGTGGCTTCCGCGGACGACTTGGCTTCTTTGAGTTGGTTCGCATGAACCCCGCGCTTCGCGCCGCAATTTCAGAAAATCACTCGGTCATAGATTTGCATCGATTAGTCGATGCGGAATTTCTTTCTATGCGTGATGACGGCTTGAATAAAGCCATCGCCGGTGAAACCACCATTGCCGAAGTCATGCGCGCAACCCAGGAAGTGGACGGGAGCTAAGCGTGGCTTCGTGGCGATATGACGGACTTGATCGCAGCGGAGTGGAATCGAGCGGCGTGGTTGTGGCAACGGATCGCGCATCCGCGTTGCGCCTGGTGCAAAGCCGCGGCTTGACCCCATTGAAGATTGAATCGGATGATGCGCCAACTTCTACAGCGCGCTCAAAGCCTAAAAAGTTCGCGCCATCCCAAAGTTCATCCATGGGCGCCACGAAAATCACATTGCCCAATTGGATGACCTTTGGACCTCGCCGCCCCACTCTTTCACGCACCGACATGTCAAACTTGGTGCGTGAACTTGCCACCGCAATTGAGGCTGGATTGCCTTTAATGCAAGCGCTGAAAATTGTGCGCAAGCAAGCCGCTGGAAATTCGCAGCCCGTGATTTTGGACGCGCTCATTGAAAAAGTGGAGGCGGGTCAGCCGCTCTATGAAGCCATGAAATCATTCGGCGCACCCTTTGACGACATGGTGATTGGCATGGCGCGCGCCGCCGACGCCAGTGGCCGCATGTCGGAAGTGCTGCATCAACTGGCGGACTTGCTGGATCGCGCGGCGGAATTAAAACGCGAATTGATCGGCGCCACTGTCTACCCAATGATTGTGGCCGCGCTCATTTTGGCAAGCGTGACGTTGTTGGTCACCGTCATTCTGCCGCAACTGATGATTCCACTGGCGGCGCAGCCAGGAATGGTGCTGCCGCTTCCAACACGAATCCTGCTTGGATTTGCCTGGTTTATAGCGAATTTTTGGTGGCTTCTTGTCATCCTTGTCATGCTCGCCATCACTGGAGCGCGCCGCTGGCTGCAAGACCCAGAGCATCGGCGCATGAAGGACTACGCGTTGCTGCGCACGCCAATTCTTGGACCATTGCTGCGCGATGTGGCCGTGGCGCGCTTCACGCGAACTCTAGGAACATTGGTGAGCGCGGGCTTGCCTATTTTGCAATCACTGAGAATTACCAAGGACACGCTTGGCAACGCCGTCTTGATGAACGCCATTGAGGAAGTGGAGGAAAAAGTCACCACGGGGCAATCGTTGGCCGAACCTTTGGAGCGCTGCGGATTTTTTCCACCGCTGTTGATTCAAATTGTGAATATTGGTGAAAAATCCGGCCGCCTTGAAAGCATGCTGCTGCACGCAGCCACCGCCTTTGACAGGCAAGTGAACTCCAGCATTAAAATTTTCACCAAAGC
>CANJIC010000028.1 GCA_947474205.1 Planctomycetaceae bacterium
GCCAATCGTCAAGGCGTGAGCATGTTGGTTCGCCTGGCTGGTTTGCATTTGCGACAGCGACTTACAAACGCCGCGGCCGCCAATGATCGCGAGGCGCTTGACGCCATTCAACGCGCCATGCGCACCTTGGACACATTTGAGGAGGCGGTGCGCGCCAATGTGAATTTAAAACTTGCCATGTCTTCCCTTGTTGCCGCGTGGAGCCAAGCCTGCGCGCCATTGGCCACCCGTTAATTCCATTCACAAAAAATGTACGGCGTGATACACGCACCAAACACAATACAAGCAGCGCACGTTAATCCATTCCATCATCCATGTAAATAAGCGCATGCATTTCAAAACGACTCGCCTCTTGAAATAATTTCCGCAGGCAATGACCAGCAACGAACTAATTCACGCCATGAACACAATGCAAGAAATCGAACGAGTTTGGATTACGCGCGCAATGCCCGTCTTGCCCGCTGGCGCTGTCATTTGGAAAATTCAGCAAGGCTATTTACCGCAGCATTCTGTTCGTGACCAAAACTTTCGCGAGGGGCGTATTCGTTCAGTTGAATTGGTCGACGGATCAATACAATATTTTCACACCATCAAGCAAGGTCAAGGCGTGGTGCGGCAAGAAACCGAACACGCGCTTGATCGCGCCACATTTGAAAGCTTGTGGCCGCAGACGCAAGGCAAGCGCATTCGCAAAGTGCGCCACCGCGTCAGCGAAGGCGGACTGACGTGGGAAGTGGATCAGTTCCTTGATTTGCCCCTGGTCATGGTGGAGGTTGAACTTGCAAGCGAGCACGCGCCGTGCGATTTTCCCAAGTGGCTTGCCGCGGATATTGTGTGCGAAGTTTCCCATGATCCGCGCTATCGAAATCACGCCTTGGCGTTGCATGGTTTGCCTAAATAATCCCTGAATAATCGCAAATATTCGCTAGAATCCTTGCTAACATCACCGCCCTGAGACTTTGTAAAAATCTGAGAGTTTATAAAAATGGCCACACCAATCCACTGCACCGATGTCACACCAAACGCAATCAGCCTTGAAGAAAAGGCCACCTATGTTTCATTTGAAGCTTGGGATGGACAAGTGGGCGTCATGCCTGGCGCAAGTCCATTTCTGACAAAGCTTGGAACTGGCGTGCTCACCGTGACAAGCGCCACTGGATCAACCGTGCAATTATTAACTGACGGCGGTTTCGCCCAAATGCAGGGCGACAATTTAACTCTGCTCGCTGACAGCACGGTGGACATTTCAAGCATTGACGCCAAGCAAGCGGCGGCCATGCTTGTCGACGCAAATCAAAAAGCAATTGAGCCTGGGTCTACTTCAGCCGCGGCGCGTGAATCTGTTGAGCGCGCGCAACGCGTGGCTCAAGCCAAAGTAAACGCCGCAGACAAACGATCCGGCCAACGCGCTTGATGTCTGGTGTGTCAACAAATTCAGCCGCCGCACGGACAATGACATTCGCGGCACAAAGGTAATGCATGGAACCGCAAGAAGCCGCAGAACAAACCGAAGTCTCCGCTGAACTCCCCGCGTTTATGAAAGCGCCCGACGAAACTCCGTGCGCAGATCAATCGATTGAGTCGCGAGTTGAGGCCGTGTTACTTTCCATGAGCCGTCCACTAAGCGAAAGCAAATTGGTGGACATGCTTGGATTGGGTTCGGTCAACGCCAAAGACAAAATGCCGGTGACCATGGTCAAGCAGGCGATTGACCACTTGAACACTGAGTACGCGCAGTCCGGTAGAAGTTTCCGTATTGAGCGTTTGGCCGGCGGCTGGCAATTGCTCACACTGAGCAAGTTTGGCCCGCTCTTAACCCGCGTGCATGGCGCCAAGTTGCAAGGTCGTCTCACACCCGCGGCGCTAGACACGTTGGCCATTATTGCGTATCGACAACCCACGCTGCGCTCTGAATTAGAAGCGGTGCGCGGCGTTGCTTGCGGCGACGTGTTGCGCGGTTTAATGGAACGACGCCTTGTTCGCATCACCGGCCGCGCCGAAGAACTTGGTCGACCCATGTTGTACGGCACCACCAGCGAGTTTTTGCGCGTCTTTGGTATTTCGCGCATAGAAGATTTGCCGCAAGCGCGCGAGTTGCGCAATCCAGCCGGCTGATTCGGCCGTTTACACCATTCTCAATTATCTCAACTCATATTTTTTCATTTGGCGCGACAATGTGGCTTTGAACGCGCAGTGAGTCTTTCAAGCATGATCACCTTGGACCCACGCTACAAATAAATCGCTATAAAAACGAAACGAGTCCTGTTTAGAGGACTCGTAACGCAAACGGGGGAGTGACCTGAGCGGGGTTGCCGGATATTTCTCACGGCGCGCCCGCAATATTTGTGATTGAATTAAATCTGCCGGCGCTTTCGTGAGACCATAATTCCGGCAAATCCAACTAGAGCCGATACGCCAGGAGTTGGCACAATTAAATTTCCACCCCAAATGCCAGTGAACGCCACGGTTGAATTCGCTGAAAGATTAAAATCAAATTGATAGCCAAGACTTGAGCCCAAGCCGCCTGCAACGGTGTAATTCACGATTGTGACTGTGGGAATGAGTGATGTCATTGAGCCCGGACTTGAAAATGTGAATGAACTCATTAATTGAGAGTTTGGTCCAGGCGAAGTTCCGCCACGAAGACCTTGCCAAAGAGGATTGGTTCCAACAGACGACAGCGTGGAAGCCGCGCTGGAATTACTTGTCAATGTTCCGCCAAGATTTCCAAAGAATTCCCACAATGGGGTTGCGCCACCACCTGGTGGGAGAGTGTTTGGAATATCCAGAAGAATATTGAAGTGTTTAGTGGTATTGCCCAAATTGGCAACGGTGAATCCGTTGGTGACAAACGAATGTGCAGCGAAGTCAGAGGCGATATCCCAACCCACAACCCAAGTCGCATTTGGAAATCCGTCTCCAATTGAGCCGGTATAGCTGTAGTCATTGAAGACGGTGAGATCACCTTCTTGAATCGCGGTGGACTTTTTCCCGTCTACATTGAATTTTATGTTGAGAATTGGGCCAGCCAACGCAGACCCAGAGAGTGCTGCAGCGGCGACTGAAATAATTGTAAACTTGAACATCTTTTTCTTCCCTCTACAAAATTTTAAACTTTCAACTTCTTGTTGTGAAAGTTGTGATTCAAACCATGAACAAACCATCTATTTCAAAACGTGCATTGTCAAAATGGAATTTGATAATTTGTGACTTTTTAATCAGTAAGACCGACGGCGCCTGCCCAAACCGAACCCGCCCGCAATGCCAATTAAAGCAATAGCACCAGGGGCTGGAACAAACGAAACAACTTCAAACGTGCTTGAAACAACAGCTTGATCGCCAGCAGACAGAATAAATTTCAACTGTGTTTTAATAATGTCGTTGATGTTTCCTTGAACGCCATAGTTTTTATCGGTAAACCGCGTTGAAAATGAATTTTGACCAAATTGGCCAGCTATAATTGATGTGGCTTCACCAAGAAGGTTTGTCGATGTCAAGGTGGCCACCGAAGTGCTGTTGACGAAACTTGCATAGAGCGCAGTTGTTCCAACACTTTTGACATACGCGCCGCCACCCCGGATGTCCGTGACAACAATGGCAAGAGAACCAGAACCGCTGGTGTTTCCCATGTTGCTTGTAAGAGTTAAAAAAGAACTAAAGTCATACAGCTTTTCCGCAGCGGTGTTGTTGGTCACAACCGTTGAAAAAGTAACTAAAGCAGCTTCGGCCCCAGATGCGATCATTGCTGCCGCAAACAATGGGACAGCAAATCCTTTTCCCAAACCCTTTTGTAAATGCATAACTTTTCCTTCCTCAAATCTGTTGTTTTTCAAACTTGTGTCACTGCAAAAAACTTGGTGCCGTGACTTTCCCTCAACCTGCTATCGGCCTGCTTTCGCAAAGCCGATATCTCTTCAAGACTTCATACGCACTCACACGAGCATGTGTTGCGGCTATAAAAGATTCCAAACATATTTGTGACTGCTCGTCATGCAATAACTGGTAATTGCGCTATACGCGACCCTTCATGTCAGTCACATACTTGAATTGAATTGACCAATCGCCAAATCAAATTGCATAATTTCAGGCCTAATTTTTAGTTATTGGACTTTGCTTGGAATGGAAAGGAGCACTTTCATCTCAGTCGCAATAGGCAAAAAAGCCTGAAATACTGGGTAAAAATGCTGGAATTAGCCACTGATTCACAAAGGCAATCTCTGAGCCGTATTTGGCTTGCGGGTTTGTTGGGTTTAAGAAACAGAATGAGCGATTGCCCGAGTCCCATTACAGGCCGGATTGTCCAGTGAAAGCTGGCCAAGCGAAAGAAAAAATGATTCAAAGCAAAAATAATAGATTGGGATGGAAATCCATGGCACTTTTGAGCGCGCTTGCGGCGGGCGCTGCGGTACAGATTTCGAGTGCTGACGTGGTCGATATTGCCGCTGCGCCGGTGGAATTGCAAGATCAACCCAGTCAGGTCGGTCAACGCAATTCTGGGGCCATTGGTGGTGGGCAATCTTCCGTAGCCCAACTTTCACCAATCACTATTCATAGCGACAACGGATTTGTCCAACTTGCAGCTGGGCAACCCCATCAGGCGTTTGGCTTCGCTGCCAGCGCGGACAAGTATGACCAAGGCGATGGTTCCGTGTCGCAACCATTTAATGGATGGGCCGACTTTGGGTTGGCCGGCAATCAGCGCGTGAACATTCAGTGGAACTTCACTTCTATATCACCGGATCAATATCAAACGTGGTCGATAGCGGGGTTGGCCAATCCGTCGCACAGTGTGTTGAGCATGCAATGGCAAAACGATGTGGGCGCTTCACTTGGTGAGATTGCGGTTGTTCCATCCGCTGCAGGCAGCGTGGACGTTGCACTGTCATCGCTTACTTCCGTGCAAATGTATCGCGTAAGTTTCAGCGGACTTTCATTGGGAATGTCAGAGAGCGACATGCAAGGCGTGAACTTCACATCGGCCGCGGTGCCCTCGGCTAGTTCAGTTGCGTTGTTGGCAATCGCTGGAGTTGTTTCAAAGCGTCGACGCGCATGAATTGCATGTAGTTATGAATGCGAATTGTTGGAGCAATGAACACACAAAAGTATTTGAAACCAGTATTAGAAGTACTTCACTTATGAATGCCAAACAGAATTGATTTCACTTGTAGGGCGTAGAGCTTCGGCTCTGGATTCCTTCGGGATTGCCGCCGCCAGACGAATAAAATTCATTTTGTCTAGAGCGATAGCGGTGTGATATTAAAATTTGTTTCCAGCGCGCGAGCGCGCCAATCCGCAATGACTTGGCGCATCTCTGCGGTGGTGGTGGCGGTGCGAATGCCTTCTTTGAGCGGCTTGACGTGACCCATATTTTTACCGTACCAACTAATGCGTTTGCGCATGCACTCCACCGCGCTTGAGCCAGGGCTGTATTGCTCAAGTAGTTGAATGTGGCGATCAATCACCTGACATTTTTCATCGGGCGTTGGTTCGGGCAGCAATTCGCCCGTGGCTATTAAGTGACTGGCGCGCTGAAATAGCCACGGCGTGCGCAGCGAACCGCGGCCAACCATGACGCCTTTGCAGCCGGTTTGTTTCATGATTTGCACCGCGTGCTCTGGTTCAGTCACATCGCCGTTGCCAATGATGGGAATGTTTTTTACGGCGGCGACAACTTCACCAATGCGATTCCAATCGGCGTGGCCGCTGAACATTTGACATGTGTAGCGGCCATGCACGGTGACGGCGGCAATGCCCACATCCTCAAGCTGACGGGCGAGTTCAGGCGCAACAAAGCGATCGGGGTCCCAACCCAGGCGAACTTTGGCGGTGACAGGCACGCGGCCGTTGGTGTGCTTGGCCACCGCGTCAACAATGCGCTTGGCCAATTGCACCGTGTCGCACACGTGGCACAGCAGCAGCGAACCGCCGTGTTTTTTGGCGACTTTGTCAACGGGGCAACCCATGTTGATGTCGATCAGTTTGGCGCCGTGATCCACCGCCCAGATGGCGGCCTCCGGTAGCGGGTCCGTCCAATTTCCGTACAACTGCATGCCGCAGGGTTGATCGAACTCATTGGTTTGCGCAAGTTCAAGCGAGCGACGCGCGCCGCGCAACAGGGCGTGACTATTTAATAGATCAGTGCTGGCAAGTCCAACGCCGCCTTGCTCGCGGCAAAGAATGCGAAACGCAAGATCGCAGTGGCCAGCCATGGGCGCAAGCAACATGGGAGTTTGAAGTGTGAGCGCGCCAATTTGAAGCATGCGGCAAGTCTATTGGGTGGTGGCGTGGAATAAAAACGCCACAGGAATGCGCGCAGAGATTAACTTCATCTGCTTTCGATAAATCATTGTAAGTGTTATGGTAATGATTCATGGACACTGGCCCAGTTGATTCCTCGGATCCACTTGACCCATCGCCGCAAGCGAGCGAGTCCAACTTGCCAACCATTGTGGGAATGAACGCACATTCGGGCGAGAAAAAACCGTTGGATATTTTGAATGACCTTGCGAATGCCGCAAGTGCGTCAACTGTTCCAAAGCCACCGCAGCCAATGCCCGCGAAGATTGGGCGTTACAGCGTTGAACGGTTGCTTGGTGTTGGAAGTTTTGGGCGCGTGTATTTGGCCCACGATGATCAACTGATGCGCGATGTTGCAATCAAAGTTCCTAAATTCGACATTGCCACTGACCCGCAGCAGATTGAAGAGTTTCTTCATGAGGCCAGGGCGGCCGCAAAATTGGATCATCCAAATATTATTCCGGTGTTTGATGTTGGCAGCGATGAGTCGTGCCCGTGCTTTATGGTTTCAAAATTGATTGACGGGTTTGATCTAGACGTTCGCATTCAAACCCAAACGCCCTCAATGAACAAGAGCGTGGAAATTGTGGCGGCGGTGGCGGAGGCGTTGCATTACGCGCACAAGCAGGGCATGGTGCACCGCGACATCAAGCCCGGAAATTTGTTGGTTGAAAACGAAACCGATCGACCAATGATTGGAGATTTTGGTCTTGTGTTGCGAGAACAAGATGTTGGAAAGGGCGCGACGCTTGCGGGAACGCCGTCGTACATGTCGCCGGAGCAAGCGCGTGGCGAGGCGCACCGCGTGGATGGACGAGCGGATATTTTTAGTTTGGGTGCTGTGTTGTATGTGTTGCTGACCGGGCGCCGTCCATTCAACGGCGCGACACAAGAGGAAGTGCTTGATCAAGTTCGCAATCTTGATCCGCGTCCAATGCGATCGATTGATGAAAAAATTCCCAAAGAGTTGGAACGCATTTGCACAAAATCCATGGCCAAACGCGCCGCGGATCGATATTCGGTGGCCAACGACATGGCGGCTGATTTGCGGGCATTTCTTGCGGAATCACTATCCAAGTTGGACAAGTCTTCGGCGGCGACGACGCAAACTTTCATAAGCGAGATGTCTGGGCAATCCAAGTCTGCGCCGGCAACGGACTCGCAACTTCAAACCGGAGCGACGATTCGTATTACGCCCAAAGGCTTGCGATCTTTTGACGCGGCGGACAGTGATTTTTTTCTGGACTTGTTGCCTGGCCCGCATGGACGCGACGGACTTCCGGAAAGTATTCGTTTCTGGAAGTCGCGAATTGAAACGCGCAACATTGATGAGGGATTTCAGGTTGGAATGATTTACGGGCCGTCGGGTTGCGGCAAAACATCGTTGGTGAAGGCGGGTCTTTTGCCTCGCGTTGATCCATCGGTGAAGGTGATTTATGTGGAGGCCACATCCGACAAGACGGAATCCACATTGTTGAAATTGTTGCGCAGGCGACTTCCTGAATTGTCGCAAACACTTTCGCTTTCGGACTCGCTCAACGCCATTCGTCAAGGCAAAGCGCAGCGTGGCGATGAAAAAGTTTTGTTGGTGCTTGATCAATTTGAGCAATGGTTGCACGCCAACGGAAAAAATACTGATACAGAGTTGGTGCAGGCGTTGCGTCAATGCGACTGCGCGCATTTGCAGGCGATTATTATGGTGCGCGATGATTTCTGGATGGCGGCCACGCGCTTTATGCGTGAGTTGGAAATTCCATTGTTGGAGGGAACAAATTCCGCGGTGGTGGATTTATTTTCATTGCGCCACGCGCAGCGCGTGCTGACGGCGTTTGGGCGCGCGTATGGAGAATTGCCAGAGAGCGGTGAACTTTCTGAAGCGCAGAAAAAATTTATCGAAGACGCTGTGACTGGTTTGGCGCAAGACGGGAAAGTGATCTCCGTGCGTTTGACGCTGTTCGCCGAGATGTTCAAGGGGAAACCGTGGAACCCAAACACGCTTCGTGAAATTGGTGGAACTGAAGGCGTGGGCGCGGCATTTTTAGAGGAGAATTTCAGCGAACGTTCATCGCTGCCAGCGCGGCGGGCGCATCGTGTTGCGGCGCAAGCCGTGCTGCGGGCGCTGCTGCCGGAATCTGGAGTTGATATCAAAGGCCACATGCGTTCGCGCATGCAGTTGCAGTTGGTGTCGGGTGATGAAAACAAGCCGCGCGAGTTTGAGGAGCTGATTCAAATACTTGATCGTGAGTTGCGATTGATCACGCCGGTGGATTCGGCAATCACAAACGATGGCGACAAAACATTGCCCGCGCAGGAAGGGTATTACCAACTGGCGCATGATTATTTAGTGACTTCGCTGCGGGAATGGTTGACGAGCAAGCAGAAGGAGACCGCGAAGGGACGCGCGCAGTTGTTATTGATTGACCAGACTAATAACTGGCAACAACGGCGGGATCAACGCCAACTTCCCTCGCGCTTTCAGTGGTTGCAAATTCGACTGCAAACTTCGCGCTCAACTTGGACGCAATCACAACGCCTCATGATGCGAACCGCTGGAAAGAAATACGCGGTGCGATTTGCAATCAATATGGTGTTGTTGGTCGCATTGGTATACGGCTCACGCGAGTTCTACTTGTATACACGCGCGCAAACGCTTATGGAAAAATTAAGCACCGCCAACATAGATGAAGTGCCCAAAATCTTGGGCGAAATGGGGGATTATCAAAGATGGCTCAACGTGTCACTGGCTGAAAAATTAAATGGAGCGAAGAGCGAAGGCAAGAAAAGTAAGCAGACGTTGTATCAGTTGGCGTTGCTTCCATCTGATCCTTCGCATGCGGACGAACTTTGCGACGTGATGTTGCGCGCCGATCCTGGCGAGTTTGAGGTGATTCGCGACGCGCTAGTGGATACCCAAGAGCAGCACTTAGATAAGCTTTGGAAAGTTCTTGGATCGCAAGCCGCCAACAAACACGGCGAACGCTTGCGCGCGGCGGCGGCGCTTGCCAAATATGCGCCGCATGATTCGCGTTGGAATGAAATCAACACAGTTGTTGTGAATGATCTTGTGCAGGAAAATTCAATATTTATTGGCGCATGGAGCAAGGCGCTTCATTCCGTGAGCGAGCCGCTTTTAAAACCACTCGTGGTGGTTTTTAATAAGCACGATAATGATCACTCCAATCAACGAAGTGTGGCGACCAGTTTATTGTTGGATTTTTCCGCGGACAACGTGCCTGTGCTATTCGACCTGTTGTTGAGCGCGGACAAGGACCAATTTCATCAAGTTCTTTCTGTTCTGATAGCGCATAAGGAAAAAGTAATTCAACTTCTTTTGGAAAAACTCGATGTGCAATTGCCACACAACGCGCTTGCGGCGGAAAGAGACGAGCTAGCCAAGCAACAAGCCAACGCCGCGGTGGCGCTTGTGCAACTTGATCACGCGGCCAAGATTTGGCCTCTCTTAAAGCATTCGCAGGATCCAAGTTTGCGCAGTTACATTATTGATCGTTTGGCTAGTTTTGGCGTGGATCCAGCCATTCTTGTTGCCCAGGAGAGCTTGGCGAAAGATGTCTCCATTCATTGCGCGATTTTGTTGGCGCTGGGTGAATATCCGCCAGACCAAATTCCAGCGGACCTTCGTGAAGCCGCGACGAAGCGCGCGAAAGATATTTTTAAGAGTGATCCAGACGCTGGGTTGCATTCCAGCGCACAGTGGCTGTTGCAACAGTGGGGCGAAATGAAATGGCTGGACACCACGCGCGCCGCCATGCGCGACAATCCGCAAACACAGGCGCAGAGAATTGCGACATTGAAATTAGCGGCTGAATCCAGCAAAGACGCGGTGAATATTTCCGCGCCGCGCTGGATTATGAACACGCAAGGTCAAACCGAGGTTGTGATCTTTGGTCCCGTTCAATTCATGATGGGTTCCAGCGAGAAAGTCGGTGGCACTTCCGCCGAGACTAAACATCCAGTGAAAATTTCCCATTCATTTGTGATGGGCGCCATGGAAATCACGCTGGCGGAATATCGCCGCATGAGTCCCGATTATTTAAAGGATCCGAATGAGAAGGGATGGAATGTGAGATCGGGAGATATTCCAGTGGTGGCTTTGAATTGGTTTATGGCGGCTCGATATTGCAATTGGTTGAGTCAACAAGAGGGGATTGCCAAGGACCAGTGGTGTTTTGAAATTGGCAATAATGAAACTGATGTGCAAATGAAACCCAACTATCAGAATCTCAAGGGCTATCGATTGCCCACGGAAGCTGAAATGGAATTTGCGGTTCGTGCCAACTCAGACACCGATTATTATTTTGGAGACGCGCCCGAATTACTGCCAAAATACGCCTGGTATCAAGTCAATTCACAAAGTAAGGGATGGCCCGTTGCAATGTTGAAACCAAATGACTTTGGCTTATTTGATTCGGCTGGAAATGTTTGGGAGTGGTGCGCTGATTGGTTGGCCCCGTATCCAAACACACTCGTGGTTGATCCACAAGGACCAGCGACTGGAACCAAGCGTGTGTTGCGCGGCGGTGACGAGTACTACGGCGCCGAGACTGATCTTTGTCGTGCGTGGTGTCGGGGCAGTCGCACGGCGGATTACCGCGGATTGTTCAGCGGCTTTCGTGTGGCGCGGACTCCGTGACGAAAGTTTTTAAGTGCATGTGGGGTTCAGGCAATTTGCGATGCGTAAATATCGAGCCCCGGTGCTCAGACAACGTATCCCTTGCCAGAGAGTGAAACGCTCTGCAGAAAGGGTGGCGCGGGTGCTCTGCAACGCGCTGCTTGCTAGCAAGTGAAACGCTTTGCAGAAAGGGTGGCGCGGGTGCTCTGCAACGCGCTGCTTGCTAGCAAGTGAAACGCTCTGCATAAAGGGTGGCACCAGTCGCTCAGACAACGCACCCCGCGCAAGCGGGGCTTGCGCGGGTGCTAAACTCGCTTTGTGGTGCCACCCTTTCTGCGACGCGGGAATTTGGCTGCATTTACGCGGTTGCACAAACGCTCCAACCACCGCACAAACGCCTCAACCACCGTATAAACGCCCCAACCACCGCATAAACGCCCTTTAAACCCGCAGAACGCAACTTTACGTCCCATTTGCGCTTATATCTCTTGCGCCAACATTAGTTTCTATTTTTTAAGTTGTATTTACGGATTAACGTGTCATAGTCACTTGGCGTTGACCGATCCGTTGGTCAATTCTATTTACAAGTTGCGAAAAGTTTGTACGAACAGGCTCGTCTGTTTGGGCGCGCCAAGTTCCAAGATCGCAACATGAACAACTTGCAGGCCATGAACAGCATGAACAACATGCATAACACACTTTCTAAAGGCGCTATGAACATTATGAACACACCACGCCAATCCACTAACGTATTCACCAACCTATTCAACTGCGGGCGCTTAAAAAATATCTTGCGCCTCGCCACGCTGGCCGCGGCATTCCTTGCGCTGCCAACACACGCGCTTGCGCAATCAAGTTGCCCCGCAGATTTGAACGCTGACGGCGTTGTGAATTCCTTAGATACGATGATTGTGATGATTGCGTTTGGAAATTGTCCGGGAAGTCCGGCAAGCTGCCCCGCAGATTTGAACGCTGACGGTGTGGTGAATGCCGCAGATGTGACTATTGTTGTAGATGCTTACGGACCTTGTCTGGTTGCTGCGCCAACTATTGACACGGTCAGCCCCAACAGTGGACCAAGAACGGGCGGTACGGCAATTACCATTACGGGAACAAACCTCACTGGCACAAGTAGGGTGCAAGTGGGTGGCGCCAATGCAATTAGCTTTCAGGTTATAAACGACACCACCGTAACCGCGGTTACGCCAGTGGGCATGGAGAGCGCATTCGGCAACGTGACAGTGACTGCCGCGGGCCAAACTGCCACGCTGCCGAATGCGTTCACATACAAGTGGTATACCGTTCTTCAGCAAACCCCCAGCGCCGCCGTGGTGCCAAATGCCACCGTGCGCGCGAATATTATTGCAACCGGCTTTCCATGGCGCGTGCAAGACATAGGCACAAAAATAGAAATGTTGCTGGTTCCACCTGGCACATTCAATATGGGTTGCAGTGCGTATGACGGTTATTCTTGCAATGACGATGAGTCTCCTAGACACCAAGTCGCGCTCACCAAAGCGTTCTATTTGGGTAAGACAGAAGTAACGCAGAAGCAGTGGCAAGACAAGATGGGCAACAATCCAAGCCATTTCAAGGGCAAATCAGACAGCCCTTTAAGACCAGTTGAGACTGTAAGTTGGAATGACATTGCGGGCGTTGCTGGCTTTAATAGCAAAACAGGTTTGCGCTTGCCAACTGAAGCGGAGTGGGAGTACGCCTGCCGAGGCGGAACAACAACGGCGATACACAGTACGCCTGACCGCCCCAACGGCAGCAACAAAATCGCTCAACTTAAATACATTGCGTGGTACACCACCAATTCAGGTAGCACAACACACCCAGTTGGCGGCAAAGCCCCCAATGCGTTTGGCTTTTACGACATGTCAGGCAATGTGTGGGAGTGGTGCAATGATCGGTACGGCGCTACGTATTACAGCAGTAGCCCATCTACGGACCCAGCAGGGCCTTCGACAGGTTCGAACCGCGTGCTGCGCGGCGGCTTCTGGAGCAACAGCTCCTACTACTGCCGCTCGTCGTACCGTATCTACACCGATTCAGTCTCGAACCGCGGCTACTACACCGGCTTCCGCGTCGCGAGGCATCCGTAGTTCCCTTTACCCTTGCTGACTCCGCGGTGTTTTAAACAAGTCCGCAGCGTAGCTGCGGGTGAGTCCGCGGAATCAGCTTCTCTTTTACTTTTTCCATTTCACTTTTACCTCTCTCCGCCAAAACTGCGGCAGCAGTTTTGGGAAAAAATCCCGCCCGAAATTGTCCCGTGAAATAAAAGAGTTTGCCACAAAATGGGCAAGCAAAAAATTGTCCCGCGAAGTAAAAACCAAGCTCGTAAGGCGCAAGTAGTTCGCGCGTAGTGATCATGGCTGCTACCACAAGCGAGTTTAGCACCCGCGCGAGCCCCGCTCGCGTGGGGTGCGTTGTCTGAGCGACTGGTAGCAGCCATGATCACGTAGCATCGCGAGTTGTCTGAGCGACTGGTGCCACCCTTTCTGCAAAGCGTTTCACTTTCTGGCCCCCGTTGCTTGACCCACCCTTGGCAACCTTATTTAAGAAGCGTGAGTTGTCTGAGCGCCACGCTCGCATGCATTCATTTTTAAAATCGCGCAAAGCGTTTCAGCCGAGTTGTCATGGGCAGTTCAAACCATGCGTAAATAGCTAGGCACAACAGCGGTGAAATCACAATGCATGCAGCAAGCGCAAGCGTGGGTTGCGC
>CANJIC010000029.1 GCA_947474205.1 Planctomycetaceae bacterium
CAATTGGTGCGCGAGGCCTATTTCAATCGCACTTCTGTCAGTGAGTACGGACATTACGCAACCGCGCATCTCACATTTGACAAGATCAAAGGGCAGGGCCGTCCGTTTCTGTACTTCACGCAAGGCGTTGCGGCCAGCGAAGTTGAACTTGATCCGTACACCGGCGAAATCAAAGTGCTGCGCGTTGACATGTTGATGGATGTCGGCCGACCAGTGAATCACGCGCTGGACATGGGCCAAGTTCTTGGCGGATTTGTGCAGGGAATGGGTTGGGTTACAACGGAGCATTTGGTCTACAACGACAACGGGTTGCTTGTGTCGCATTCACCAAGCACGTATAAAATTCCAAGCGTTCAAGACACTCCGCGCATTTTCAACGCGGACTTTATTGTGAACCCAGGCAACAGCGTGAATGTGCGTGGCACCAAGGCCACTGGTGAGCCACCGTTGCTGTTGGCGATTTCCGTGTGGACCGCGGTGCGCGACGCAATCGCGTCGGCGCGATTGGTGAATTCCAAATCAAAGAACTCAGACGATCTCATGACTGGCGCAGCAAGTCACGATCACGCAACTGCGTCCAACAAAAATGTATCGTCGCAGTCCAGCGCGACGACAGATCTTGTTCAACTTGCAATTCCCGCCACAGCGGAGCGCGTATTGCGCGGACTTTCCCCCGAAATGTTCGCTCAGTGGGAATCATCGCCAACCCCATGAGCCGCGTGATCGCCAACTATCTGGAGCAAGCCAACAAACTTGCCGATCGCGGCGTGGTGTTTGCAACAATCACGTTGGTTCAACCAGAGGGACATGTGCCGCAGGACATTGGCGCCAAAGCGATCGTGACCGAAAGCGGGCTTGCGTGGGGCACCGTTGGTGGTGGTCGACTTGAAGCGCGCGCTATTGAGCACGCGCTTGCCATGATTGCGCGCGTGAAGTTGGGCGCGGACACCAACACGGTGGTTGACGCCGAAATGATTCGCTATGAATTGCAGCGCGACTTGAACATGGTGTGCGGAGGCGCGGCAACGTTGTTCTATGAAATTTCCGCGGCCTGCAATTGGAACATCGCCATCTTTGGCGCGGGACATGTGGCGCAAGCCACCGTGGGGTTGCTGTGCACTTTCGCGTGCAATGTGATTTGTATTGATCATCGTCAAGAGTGGCTGGACAAGATCGCTCCGCGAAGCAACTTGCGAAAAATTCTGGCCACTGAAATGCCCGAGGAAGTTTATAAGTTGCCCGCGGGAACTTTTTATGTGTGCATGTCGCAAGGCCACGCCACAGACTTGCCAATTGTGCGCCAGATTCTGAAGCGCAATCAAGCCGCATTCATTGGCGTGATTGGCAGCGAGCCCAAAGCTCGAACATTACGCGGCGTGTTGTTGAAGGAAGGTTTCACTGAGGACGCCGTGAATAAAATTCATTGCCCGGTGGGGTTGCCAATCGGTAGCAACGCGCCCACCGAAATTGCGGTCAGTATTGCCGCGCAACTTTTGCAAACACGCGACGCGTTGGCACACACTGTTTCAAACGCATGACTCACGTCATGGGTCAATACATCCCAGCCAAATGTGCCGCGAGTGATTCAGCGCTGACATATATTTTTTATCCCGCACAGAAGCGATCGGTTACATTTATTCAATATGAAAAATGAATCCGCTTCCGTCGCATCTCCCAAGAAATCCTGGTTTACTAAAAAATTAATCATTGTGTGCGCCGGGTCAGTGGTGTTGATTGGTGTGCTGGCTATTTTGTTTCTAGACGCCGCGGCGGCGCGTGTTGTTGCCATCGCCGGTACCCGCGTGTTAGGCGTGCAGACAACTCTTTCATCCGCGCACATCGCTATTTTTGGTGGCACAAGTTCCTTGAATGAACTTGCCGTGGCGCAACCGGAGGGTTTTGGAACGGATTCCATGTTCAAGGTGCGCTACGCCGGCGTGACCGCAAATTTGCCAGAGTTGCTTTCAAGCGATGTTGTGATTGAAGAAATTAATATCGATGGCGTGTTGGTGACTTTGGTTGAGAAGGGGAGCAAAGTGAATTTACAAGTGGTTGCCGACTCGCTCAATCAAACTTCCGATGCGTCGCCAGCACCAACTGCTACTCCTGCGCCCACAAAAGATTCATCTGGAACAGTCACCATTAAGCAACTTAAAGTCACAGGTATCAAGGTGCTTGTTGAAGGTGATTCACATGTCACGGCTGGAAAAATTTTAGAGGTGAATATTCCTGACATTATTGTGGCCGATCTTGGAAGCAAGACTCCTGTAAGCCAGGTGGCAGCGCACGTGACCGCGCAACTTATGAATAGAATTTTGCTTGCCATTGTGAAGGCTCAGATTGCTGGCTTGCCCAGCGCCATGGCGAGCGGCCTGCAGAGCGCGGCTGGTAAAGTTGGAAGTATTTTTAATGGCACTGCAGAATTTCCCATGGTGAAGGGAGCGGGAACCGCGATTAAAGACGGGGTTCAAGATCTTGGCAAAGGCATTAAAAATATATTTGGTGGCTCAAGCGACAGTGCTGGGAGTGCTGACGCGGCAACTCAGCCGCCCAAGTAACCGTTATTTTAACTTGCTCGCCAACGGATCGTTTGGCATTTTGTATATGTGGTCCGCGTTCACAATAAACGCGCCGCCGTCGGTGGGTTGCAACGTGCCTTCGACCGCGATCCACATGAGTGGTTTCAATGATCTATCTGCGGCCAGTGAAATAGCCAGCGGCTTTCCTGATTTGTCCGTGATGTTGACAGACGCCATGGACTTGGCCAATTCAGTGGAGTCTTCGCAGCAATAATCCGCTGGAGTTGGGCAATGAGCGTCGCCCATTTCAAGACAGGTCTTTACGGATGCGTCCACCATGGTGAACACGGCGCGGTTGCTGACGAATGGATTTTCGGATCCGCCAATGCGGCCGATCATGGTGACATGGTCGCCAGCCTTGGCGCTTTGTCGAACTTTCAACACGCCAAGCGCGCCCGCTGGTTCTTGCGTGATGAATAAATCTTTCGGTAGCGCGGCGTTCGTGGAGTTCGTGGCGTTCTTGGTCGGCGTAGGCGCGCTTTGATCGCATGCCATGGGCGCAATGATTGCAAGAGCGGTGGTGATGAACAAAATACTTTGTGTGAGAAGTGATTTCATAATTGCGTCTCCTAAAAAAGTTTACACAAGATCAGATTTCAACGCCGACGGAATGTCGGCGCGAAGACAACGAAGAGTTGGGGGCACACTTCCAATCAATCCAAGCAGCAAGCCGGCGGCAAGACCGCTGGCCACGCACGCGGCATCTACTTGCAGAGAAAAAATTCCCATTGAGAATCGAACGCCAAGGCCATCAAGAAGCAACGCGGCAACAATGAGCGCGGGAATGGCGCCGGTGGCCACGGTGATCATGGATTCTTGGATCAAGTTCGCAACCACGGCGGCGCGTGAATATCCAAGCACTTGCAACATGGCAATTTCGCGAGAGCGCGAGGCGAACGCGGCATCAAGCGCATTGAGCCCACCAAGCATGGCGCCCAGCGCCACGATGAGCGCGCTGACGGCGATGAGAATTTGCACGGGTCGAAAAAACTTTGCAAGGCCTGCGTAATAGGCGGGTTCATCAATGGCGGCCAGTTCAAGATCCGGTCGCTGCGCCGCGAACATTTCAACATCGCCAATATCGGCGCTGTCTAAAGAAATCACCGCCACGGAAATTGTTTGACGCTTGGTCAGTACCAAAAGGTCGCTGATAGGCAGCCATGCTTCGCCGTCAATGGCAACACCTGGCGCGTCAATGATTCCAGTCACGGTGAACGGAATGTCATCGATCAGAATTTCTGGAGCGGGGGAGTTGGCGCTATTTGAATTTGAACTGTTCTCAGAAAAGTTGGTTGCATGTGATGCACTCGCTGTCACATGATCATTGCGCACATGTGTGTCGGCAATGCCAAGGCGATCCGCAAGCGATCTTCCAACAAGCGCCTCCGCGTGACCAATTTCTGGAAGGCGCCCAATGGAAAGCCGCGCTTGCGGATGAACCATAAACGCGCTGGGTTCAACGCCGCGCACCATGACCAAGTCGCGCGCGTTGCCAGTGGGAGCGGGTTGATCCGCGCGGCGCAAGGGAAGTGGAACATGAAGCTCGGGTGAAATAAACGCAGCGCCGCCCAACGATTTCATTCCGCGAACACTGGCTGCAAGAACGCCAGGCGTGCTTGCTGAAATTTCACTGCGCTCCACGCTCTCTTCGCTGCCAGCGCCAAGCAACATGACGTTGCCTACGGTTCCACTGGCGCGAATGCCGCGATCAAGCGCCCGCACACTGGCCACCGCGCTGACCACCAAGAACACAACAATCGCGCCACCTCCCGCGGTAAGCGCCAAGCGCAGTGGACTGCGTCCAATGTTGCGCGCGGCGTAATGCAGTGGAAGAAATTTCATGAACGCAACCCCGCGATATATTTTTCAGAAGACGCGATGCGATCACCAGCGGCGGCATGGAATTTATAGTTCATGAACGAAACCCCGCGACAATAGTTTGACGCGCGGCGATGATGGCGGGAACAATTCCCGCAAGCACGCTCAGCGCAATCGCAATGGCAACGCCAATGAAGGCAATGACAAGTGACGGCGCAATGGCAATGGACACGCCCTCCATTGTCATGGCGGTGCGAGCCAACGCAACGACGGCGTATGAAGCGCTGGCGCCAATCAAGCCGCCAACTCCGCCAAGCATGAGCGCCTCCAGCAATACGAGTGTTGCCAAGTGAATGCCGCGGAAGCCAAGTGTTTGCAGCACGCTGATTTCTTTTTCGCGGCTGCGCATGGACAACACGATGGCGTTGGCCACTAACGCGAACACCGCAACAAGCGCCGCAATACCAAGCGCTTGCGCGAAGCCCACCAACACAATGACATCGGTGGCGGCTCGCGCAACATGGGCCGTCTCAGCACGCGTGGTTGTTGGTGATTGATCTTTGGCAAAGCGTTCATCAATAGCCTGCGCAACCGCGTCCATTTGCGCAGGGTCCTTCACGCGCACATCAAATTGCGTCACCACTCCGCCAGTGCCGCCGCGCTTGGCTTGCTCTTGTAAAAAAGCCAGATGCACAAACGCGCTGCTTTGGTCCTGCGGCAAATCGCTTTCAATTACGCCGGCCACAAACGCGTCCACGCCCGCGGCGGTGAAGCGGTCGCCCGCCTTCAAGCGCCGCCGCTGCGCAAGTTCGCGGCCAATCAACGCGCTGTCGCCACGGCTTAACCAACTTTGCATGTCATGCGCGCTGGCGCTGCCACTATGCGTGGCGGCAAATTCCTGCGGCGGCACTCCGCGGAATGTCACCACATCAAGTGATGCGCGGCAATTGGAGACAACAATCTTCACAGGCGTCACGCTGGCCACGCCGGGAATTTTTCCAATCGCATTTTCATACGACTGAGGTAACTGGCTGGTGAACGGGCAAAATCTATTTTGTCGGTAGACAATCAATGCGGTTTCACCCGCGGACTTTTGAGTGGCGCGCTCCACAGCGCTGCGCATGGTGTCTACGGTGCAGAATAAAAACACCGCCACCGCAACACCCGCCAACACGAGCGCGCTGCGGGTGGGACGGCGTCGCATGCCGCGCCACGCGAGTGAAGCCATGCCCATAACGGATTGAGTGTGGTTCATACGCGCACCGCCACATCTTCCACAAGTTGTCCTTTGTCAAGGTGGACCAATCTTTGCGCATGCGTCGCGGTGGACGAGTCGTGCGTCACCATGACAATAGTTTGTCCGCGCTCGCGGTGCAGTTTCGACAGTAATTGCATAATGCTTGCAGCCGCCACGCGGTCAAGATCACCCGTGGGTTCGTCTGCCAGCAATAACGCGGGGCGCGTGACAATGGCGCGCGCAATGGCCACGCGTTGTTCTTGTCCACCAGAAAGTTGACGCGGATAATGCGCGTGCCGATCCGCAATGCCAACGGATTCAAGCGCCTCGCTCACGCGCGCGTGCCGCTCCGCTCGTGAAAGTTCATGCAAATACAGCGGTAATTCAACATTTTCATACGCGGTGAGCACGGGTACCAAGTGATACAACTGAAATACATATCCCACGCTTGTGGCGCGCCACTGCGCAAGTTGCGCGCGAGAAAGTTGCGTCAGGTCTTGGCCGTCCACATGTAACGCACCAGCTGTTGGTCGATCAATGCCCGCGAATAAATTCAACAGCGTGGTCTTACCCGAGCCGGATGGACCCATCAGCGCCACGAAAGCTCCGCGTTGCAGTGTGAGGTTGATCGACTCCAGCACGCGCACGGTTTCGCCGCCGCGTGAATAATGTTTCTCAAGATTGTTGCAGACAATAATGTCGCGTTGGCCATGCGGGTCTGTTGAAGCGTTAGTGGTTTGCATGAGGATCTCCCTTTGCGGTGTTTTTGTGTGAATCAGAATTGTCGCTGGACATGGAGCCGGTATTGCGTGTGCTTGTGTCCATTGCTTCTGTTGCCGCAGCCGCATCTTCCACGCGAACCATTTGTCCATCACGTGTGGTGGGTGAATCTGGCAGCACCACAAAATCTCCAGGCCGAAGTCCGCTTAAAACAGCGGTCCATTGACTTGTTGGCAATGCGCACACAACGTCGCGTGACTCAATGCGTCCCACGCCGTCGCGCACATCCACAACCACGCGCACAGTTCCAACGCGCGTGCCATTGTCTTGCGCCACGGTTTGCGCCAACACACTTTCTGGCGCTGCAACTTCCGTGCGAGTTGTGGCGCCCGAATTCATTCCATCGTTCATAGTGTGCGTCGCACCGCTATTTGCAATACCAGCGCTATTGGTTGCCAAGGAATGTGCGGCATCGCTTGCGCTGTCTGTTGCATGTGCACTTTTCACCGCGCTTGCCGCAGAGGTTGGCGCCGGCGCGCTGTCTAAGAAAATGCGAACGCGCGCCAACATGTCAGGCACCAAACCTGGCGGCGGATTTTCCAGCAACACCTTTGCTTGCAGCGTGTTCTTTGCAATGTCCGCTTGCTGCACCAGTCGCAACACTCGACCGCGAACAGTTTGACCAGGCAAGGAATCAAATTGCACTTGCGCTTGTTGACCCACGCGCAGTCGTCCAGCATCTGCAAGCGGTACGTCTGTGCGAACTTGCAAGTTGTTGGGATCAAACAATTGCACAACCGCCGCGGTTGATGCGTCCATGCCAACTAAAGAACCGGGTGCGGCAAGACGCGCCATGACAACGCCCGCAACGGGTGCGCGAATGTCCGCGCGTCCCAAAGTGAGTTCGGCTTCTTCGCGCGCCGCATTCGCTTGATCGACCACGGCCTTGGCGCCAAGCACTTTAATGCCAAGTCGAGCAACTTCGCCTTGGCTCACTCCGCCACCGGCCACTAATTTTTGCTTGCGATCAAGTTCATCTTGCAACATGGCAAGCTCCGCTGATTTTATTTTCACCTCCGCCTCACGTCCTCGCAGCGCAATTTGTGATTGGTCGTTGATAAGCCGCGCCACCACTTGATTCTTCTCAACATGGTCGCCCTCCAACACCAACACTTCGCGCACAACTCCGCTTGTCAGCGCCGACGCCGCAATTGGAAATGGAGATGGCTCCACCCAGCCTGGCGCTTGCACAACCGCGCCGCGCGGCGTTGAAGTTGGCGCCGCGTTCATTTGGCTTTCACGATTTTGCGCGTTGTCCGCAACAGTCGCAGTGTTGGTGGCAGAAATCATTTCGGCATTGGTGGCCGTGCTTGCCGCACGAATGACTACTGGCACCGCGCGCACCATTGTGAGCGGCGCCCACGCGCGCCAACTTGACCACGCAAGAATGGAAAGCGCGCTCAACACAATCACCGCGGGCAGCACCACGCGTGTTCCAATGCGAACGCTTGGCAGGGGAATAGTTGATGTCATGGCATTACCTCCGCTGGAAGAAAGCCCGCGGCTTTGGCCAGCGCAAGTCGTGCGCCGCGGCGTTGACGTTCCAAATCATTCAACTCAAGTTTGGCGTGGTTGAAAGCGTGTTGCGCGTCAATGGCGTCGCGGCGCGAGCCTTCACCAACATCCGCAGAAAGTTGCGCGCGCTTGAATGTTTCCGCGCTTGGTGCAAGCGAATTTTCAGCGCTGATGTCGCGCTTCTCTTGCATAGTCACGGCTTTCACCATGGCGCCGCGCAATTCAATAATGGCCGCTTGCCGCACGCGCTCGGCTTCAATGTTGGCGGTTTGCAATTCAGCTTCCGCCTTGTCAATGCGCGCCGACCCGTTGTTGAAAATTGGCAGCTCAACATTGGCGCTAAATGCAATCGCTTTATCGCCTTCCATGTCGCGGTCAAACCCCGCGCCCACGTCAAGTTTGTTGGAGCGACTTTTTCTGGCCAATTCAACTTTGCTCTTCGCCGCGTTCGCTTGCGCTTGCGCCGCGCGCACATCAAGTCGACTGTCCGCCAATGCGGCCAGCAATTTTTGCTCATTGGCAATGGGCGCATGAATTGCGAACGCAGATGATGAATCAGGCGCGCCTGTTCGCCAATCCGTGGACGCCTCCGCGCGGCCAAGTAACGCCATCAGCGATAACTGCGCTGCTGAAAGCATTTCACGCGCCTGCATTAACCGATGGTGCGCATCAGTCAACTCGGCTTGCGACTTTGCAACGGCGTCGCCAGTTGATTCACCAACAGCGAATCGCTCGCGCGCAATTGCCAACAAATTTTCAGTGATTTGCAAATCATTTTGCGCCAGATTGCGCTCCTCGCTTCGCATGGCCACTTCATGCCACGCCACACGCGTTTCAACCGCAAGCGCAACCGCGCTCGCTCCAAGTGACAACAGCGCCGCTTGATAATTCTCACGCGCGACCTCGCTGCGCAATGGTTGCTTCCACAGTTCATCAATTTGAAACATCAGCATGGCGAAAATTGGAACCGCGCTCATGGAATCAAGCGGAACACCAGAGGTGAAGTTCACGACAGGATTCGACGGCGTTGAAATATCAATCGCCTCCGCGCGCAATGCGCTTGTTTGTGAAATCAATTTCGCAATGGATGGACTCGCATCAAGCGCAATTGCAACCGCGTCCACTTCATTCAGCGGATTTGGCAGAGCGGTCACCGCTGCGGCATGCAATGTTTGCGCGTCTATCACCTTCGCGTCGGGATGCGTCCAGCCTGGCGCCACGCCGGCGCGGCTTTGCAAGTCCGCGCCAAGCGACGCGGGTTGTTCAAATGTTTGAGTGGCGCAACCATTCACCAGCAACGCGGTCAAAGTCAGAATGACGCTTGGCGTTGTCGCCGTTACAAGCGCATGGAAGGTATTGCGGCGCACGCAGTGCCCCAACAAGTGCAAAAAGTTTTTCATGTTCAAACTCCAAATTGAAAAATAAAATCACAGGACAAAATGCGCAGAAGAATTTCTGGGCATTTCAAGCGTGATTGGAGTTCAAATAATCCAGTGCGAATGGATGGCGCAGCGTTGGTTCACGCGCAGGGGCGGCCCTGGCGGATCATGCTGGCACAGTTCAAGCGAAGGAATGTCGATTGTGTTTCCGGCGGTGACAAAATCAAACAGCGATGGCGGAAGAACAAATTCAACCGCGGTCAAATCAATCGTGGGTGGCGCAGGCGGCGGCGCCTTGGTCACGCAGCACGCGCAAGTTTGGCAAACGGGCTTTGGACTTGAATTGGAATTTTCCTGCGCGGTCTTTTTAGATTTCTCCGCGCAACATGAGCGCGTGACTTTCTTGCAGCAATCAGCCACAGAACTCGAAACGCCAACACTGGACTTCTGGGCGCCATCGTGGCACGCCACATTGTCAAAAAGAAACATGGACAATTGACAATGACACACCGGCAGCCAAAGGGCAGCCAGCAAAGTGATCAGCACTCGTGGAGTTGCGAACATGCGTTGAGTTAGGCTAACCCAAGAATTCGAGTTCGCAAGCATCAATTTTAAATTTCTAAATAGTTTTACCTGTCTTTATTCACCAATCCAACTTTATTCATGCCATGAAACCACCATATTTGCCCTAATTTCAAAGTATTTACTCGACTTTTATCGTATTGGGATTATTCTAACTCACCTCACACCAATCACATCTTTTCGGACTCACCGCATCAATTTTTTCACAGCCCTCATCGAATATCCCAATAAGGACACAGCAAGCATGTCAACCCGTTACACATTGTCATTGATCGCCTCTCTTGCATGTGCCGTCTGCGTCAACGCGGGCCAAGGCATTTCCAAATTCAATCCAATCAATCAGGTGCTTGCTGATGTGCAAAGTTTGCCACGCACGCTCACGCCCACGGAAAAAGAATGGATTAAAAATAATCCGCAGATTCAAACGCGCGCGGTCACAACCACTCCACAGGGCGCGCTGATTGCGCCAAGTGAATACGCGCCATCTGAAGCCATTATTTATGGTTGGTCCGGCTCCACCAGTTGGAAAACAATTTTGGCGCAAATGGCAAAGCAAATCACCACCGTTGGTCAAGCCGATGTGATTGTTGTGGTGGCGAATTCAACCGACCTTGCGGCCATGACCAGCAGCTTCAACAGCAATGGCGTGGACATGAGCCGCGTGCGAACATTCACAGGATCTCTCAACAGTATTTGGATGCGCGATTATGGTCCGCGCTTTGTCTATGAATCCGGAGTGCGCGTGATTGTTGACAGCATTTACTACAGCACGCGTCCGCTTGACAACGCCATTCCAACAGTTCTTTCGAGCGCCTTGAAGAAGCCTTTATACGCGCTCAACTTGCTGCATTCCGGCGGCAACTATCACATGGGTGAGCCGGGCCTTGGATTCGCCACGCGCTTGGCGGTGGATGACAATCCAAGTCTCACCGAATCACAAATCTCGGCGCTGTTCCAATTGTATTACGGAATGTTCACGCGTTGGCAAACGCAACTTCCTTGGACCGTGGACGGCACCGGCCACGTGGACATGTGGTTCATGCCCATCGCCGCCAACAAAATCATGATTAGTTCCTGGCCCGCCAACGTTGGATCAGCGCAGGCGCTCACTTGCGACGCTGCGGCTGTTGACATGCAAAGCAGGGGCTACACCGTGTATCGAGTACCCGCGCGTTTGATTAGCGGCGTGCATTACACTTATGTGAATTCTGTGATCTGCAATGATTTGGTTTTGATTCCAAGCTACACCAACACCACCGTGTCTCCCTACAACACACAGGCGGTGGCCGCGTGGCAGGCGGCGTTGCCGGGCAAGACCGTGGTGCCAATTGCATGTCAGAACATCATCAGCGCGGCGGGCGCCATGCATTGCATTGTCATGCATTACCCCAAGCACACTGGCGGCAACAATCCGGTTGTCTATGTGCAAAGTCCAAATATCGCTCAGCAACTCACTCCCGCAAGTGTGGTAAGCGTGAATTGGATCAGCGATCACGTGCGCGACATCACGTCGGTGGACATTCAGTTGTCACTTGATGACGGCGCCAACTTTTCCACGGTGGCGGCCAGCGAGGCAAATGACGGCACGTACACATGGAGTGTTCCCGACGTGTATAGCACCAACGCGCGCATTCGAGTGTTGGCTCGAGATAGTTCGGGCATCACCGGTTCTGATCAAAGCGATGTTTCTTTCACCATCAACGGCACGCAACAGCGCAATGGTGATTTCGATGGTGATGGATTTATCAATAGCGGTGATCTAGGAACGATGCTGACGAATTTGGGAGAATGTCAAAATCTAAGCGATTGCCCCACGGATCTAGATCGCAATGGTGTAACTGATGCGGCCGATCTTGGACGCTTGCTGACCATGTTTGGTGACGCGACTTAACACATTGGCCAGTGCTCGCCTGAAACATTTCCCATCGCGGGTTATCTTGCCAATATGGCAATAGAACATCTCTCCGATGAGCAAGTTCGCACTTGGACGCGTGAGCAAAAAGATCGATGGTGGCTGGAGAATGTGTACCGCGGCAACATGGCGCAACTCACACTGCGCTCTGCGCTCACTGGATTTTTTCTTGGAGGCGTTCTCAGCGCCACCAATCTTTATATTGGCGCCAAAACTGGTTGGACTCTTGGCGTTGGCGTGACCAGCGTCATTCTAAGTTTTGTAATGTTCCGCGCCATGTCGCGCCTGCAAGTTGCCAAGGACCTCACCATTCTGGAGAACAACGCGGTGCAAAGCATCGCCACCGCGGCCGGGTACATGACTGGTCCGCTGATCTCCGCGCTGATGGCGTACATGTTCATCACGAACAAACCAATGCAATGGCACCAAATGTTGTTGTGGAATGTTCTTGCCAGCATTCTTGGTGTGCTGGTTGCGTTTCCAATGAAGCGCCGCTTTATTAACGATGAGCAGCAACCATTTCCCGAAGGTCGCGCCGCCGCCGTTGTGCTTGACTCGCTGTATCCGCATGCGCCGCGCGGTGGAACGTTGCACATGCTCAACGACATGCCCATTGAGAAGCCCGCTTCGGAAACCAGTGGCGGCGTGGATTCTGGATTGTTCAAAGCAAAAGCGTTGGCATGGGCCGCGGGCATTGGCGCAACGTTGCAACTTCTAGTGGCGGGCGGCTACATGGCCATGTTGCAAATTCGCGTGCTTGGTATTCACAAGGCCAAGGAGTCGCTGTGGAAAATTCCTGAGCGACTTGATGAGTGGTACTACAAACTTGCGCACGCTGGAAAAGTTCCGCTGCCAAAATCATTCGGCGCAACATTTGAGCAACTTGGCGTCACCGTTGCCTTTGACTTGTCCATGATTGGAGCGGGCGGACTCATGGGAATGCGCATCGCCAACAGTTTGTTGGTGGGCATGGCGGCAAACTTTCTTGTGCTGGCTCCGCTCATGATCCGCGCCGGCGAAATTGTTCCCAAGAATTGGTCCAAGATTGTCCAAGCTGATGGAACCTACGACATGGCCGCCGCAATTTTTGGCCGGCCGCACTTGACCAACAGTTGGTGCTTGTGGTGGGGCGTATCCATGATGGTGACTGCCAGCATGGTGAGTTTATTTGCAAAACCAAAAATGATCATCTCTGCGTTCACCGGCATCTTCAAACGCAAAGCCGCCAATCACGATTGCGTAGCGCACATTGAATTGCCGCTGAAATACAGCTTTATTGGAATTCCTATTTTCAGCGCCGCCATTATTTGGTTGAACTGGATGTGGTTCGATGTGAATCCGTGGCTGGGCGCGCTTTCCATTCCAATGATTCTTGTGTTGACGCTGATCGCGGCCAACGCGACCGCGCTCACCAGCACAACGCCCACCGGTAGTTTGAGCAAGATCACGCAGTTCACATTTGGTTCGCTGCAACCCACCAACCCCGCGACCAATTTAATGACCGCGGGCGTGACAACGGAAGTGGCAAGCAACGCCAGCAATTTATTAATGGACATCAAGCCCGGCTACATGCTTGGCGCCAAGCCGCGCCAACAAGCGTGGGGACATTGCATTGGAATTGTGGCGGGCGCGCTTGCAAGCACTCCGCTGTTTTATCTTTTGTTCCTTAATAAATGGAAGCCAGGCAGCGACGCGACCATTGAAAGCACCATCACCGAAGCGTGGGCCGTGCCCGGCGCGATTCAGTGGGCGGCCATTAGCAAAGTGATCGAAGGCATGGGTAAAAGCAGCACCATGGTCAGCGTTGTGCAAACTGGTCCCGACG
>CANJIC010000030.1 GCA_947474205.1 Planctomycetaceae bacterium
CATCGTCGCGGTCAAAAACTAAAAGCGTTCCAGCCGTTGGAACATTCGACTCGCCAGTGATGACATTGTGAATCACCTCGCTCGACATCAATCGAAATAAACGCGGCTCATCGGTGCGATCGTCACGGCCCCACGCGCGGCTTTCAATGCGAACTTCTCCAATGCCATGAATTTCCTGCAACGATGAAGTCTCCGAACTCAAGCCGCTTCGCTTGGCGGCGTCACCGGCTAGATCAAGCGCGTTGGTGTCGCGGCCCAATGTCAAAACCGCTTGATTCGCCGTGAATTGATCCAGTTCCCGCACGGTGCGATCGGCGATGGCGCGCACATTGCCGCGCAAATCCAACGTGGCGCGGCCAACTTTATCTTTGACATACTTCAGTCCATCATTCCACAAGGCCTCCATTTGCGGCTTCTCTGGAATCACCGGTCGCGCCACGGGCTTGGGCGCGGAATCCGCTATGGCCTTTGGCCAATAGCGAAAGCGACCTGTTCCAGGCGCCAACGCGCTGCCGGAATCCTCGTCCACCGTGAGTTCATTCATCTCATCCGCCACCACATTGCCACGCACCAAAAGTAAATCTGGTCCACGCAACGCCACACGCTTGGCGGGAATATCCGCGTCCATGGTGGCGGCCCACAAGCGAGCGTCCTCGGTCAGCAACGCTTGCACCGCGCCTTTGGATTGCACCACAGACAACTCCATATTTTCCGTGGCCGATTCCTTGCCCATCACTGGTCGGAACGAGCAATCAAGTGAATCAGTCCACAAGCGCTGCCCCTTGTCTTGCGCTTCAACGCCGCCGGTGGCCAACAATCGCTTGGCCTTGGAACTTCCATTTTCAGTTTGCTCCATGGACAAATCAATTGTCTTGGCGGACAAACTTGAACCTTCAGGCTGACGAATAGCCATGGCGCCGCCATCCGCAAGAATGCGCTCAACCGCGGAACCTTTTCCTGATTTAAAACAATTCACCAAGAGTCGTTGCGCCACCATGCGAACTTCCTCGGCGTCGGCGTTCACATCGCCGTAGAAATCCGCCTTGTACAACTTGTTGGCATTTTCCCCTGGCTCAAACTCCAAATCCACAGACTTTTTCCACTGAATTCGAACGGTGCGCGCGCTTGCGCCCAAATCCGGCGGACCCATGACGGCGTTGGTCGCGTCGCCACTTGCGATGGCCTCTTGCGCCATTTGTGGCGCGGCGGCCATTGCAGAAACCGCGGCGTCGCCACTGCCAATTCGCATTCGCCCCGCGCCTTCCAAATGTCCTTGCCCAGATTTTCGCGCAAGATCAAATGCCTGGCCCTCCAAATCCAAGCGCGGACTCACCAACACGAATGGACGCTCGACAGAGCCGCGCAACGACACGCTTTCAATTCCGGTTTGATAGCGCATGCGTACGCAATCAATGCGCGCTTGGCTTTTCTCGTCGTACAACTTCGCTGGCATACCTTCAATGTCAAGTCTGACATCATCCGAACTTGGCAATTGATCGGCGGTGTCTGTCACCACAGTCATGACCAAACGTCCGCGATATTGAATTTGAATGTGATCCGGTTGCTCGGCGGGCGCGGCCATGGCCAACAACAGTGGCGACACGCGCCAGTCAAGCGCGCCTGACATGAGCGCGTTGGATGGCTGCAACATGCGCGCCGGAAATACGCGCGTAAGATTTTGTCCCACCGCGTCGCTTTCCATGCTGAACACAATCGACAAACGATCACCATTGATTTGCGTGTTGCCTTCGCTTGATGTTCGAAACACGCGGACATCATTCTCCAAAACAAGTTTGTAAAAACGCTTCGATGGTGTTGGCGCCGCTTGCGCCTTTGGGTTGGCCTTGGCCGCGCTCCCATTGTTCTGCGCAGTTGCGTTGGCGTCCTTGGTGCTTGGCGCGCTCGCAACCACAACCGCTGGAATTGCCGCTGGAATAGAGGTGTTTTGCACACTGGCCCCCGCGTTCGCCACGCCTTGGGGCGCAGTGGGCGCGCTTGCGACACGCTCAATTTCAATCGCGCTCAGTGGCCGCTCCACCGTCAGCCGTTCAATGCCCTTGCCATCCTCGGTCAACAACATGGTCAATCCCTCGCCCTCAAAGCGCACTGATTCCGTCACCACTTTCACGGCTTTGTCGCAACGAATTTCACCCATCACGCTGTCAAAGCTGGCTTCCGGCGCGTTGATGATGATGTTGGGTTGATCCTTTGCAAGATCAATCGCTTGACCGTTGATGGGCTTGAAAACCTGAATGACCACATGCCCTTCAAGCTGGCCGCTTTCAAGCGCGCGTTTGGGAACACGCATGCGTCCATGATCGGCGCTCATGGTGACTATGCGACCACCGGAAGGAAACATGACGGCTTGTGGCGCTTGCATGCGCAACCACTTGTCGGGCTCGGGGTCAATTCGCGTGGCGTGATATTGCTGCTCCAGCCGTCCTTTGTCATCCGCCACTTGCACCCACGCGCCTGACTGAAGCGATATCTGATCAGCTTGCAAAACTTTGGTGGTGCTATTTAATTCCTCGTTGGTCAACGCGTCCGGCTTGGGAATATCTTTGGCGTCGACAATGCGCGGCGTTCTTTTTGCGGATGACGGCGCGTCGCCCACTTGCGACGCGACCACGATCACAATCAAACCAATCACCAAGGCGACCGCCGCCGCAACCCATGGCAACCACTGGTTTCGCCGCAGCGACATCAACCCCAAGCTCCCACCGCGCGATCCCACTCGCCCGATGATTTCAGCAGAAATTCAACGGCTTCACGCACAGCGCCGTGTCCGCCATTCTTGGTTGAACACCATTTCGAAACAGCCTTGACCTCGCTGGCGGCATCAGCGACTGCCATGGGAAATCCGACCATCTTCAACATTGGAATGTCAGGCAAATCGTCGCCCATCACCGCCGTATGTTGCGCGTCAACGCCAAGTTTTTTCAGAAGCTCCTCAATCACTTGTAACTTGTGGCCACTTGCTGAAATTAAATTTTTCACGCCAAGTCCATCCAGCCTGTGCCGCAATGCCAAACCGCCGCGGCCAGTGATCACCGCAATTTCTTTTTTTGCCGCAAGCCAAGCGCGAATGGCGAATCCATCGCGCACATTGAATCGCATGGTTTCACAACCGCGATCATCGACAAAAATCCCCCCGTCAGTGAGCACGCCGTCGGCGTCCAAAATTAAAAGTTGAATGTTGGATGGTGAACCTGGCTCGATCATGCGGCAAGAGTAACGCAATCAGAGATGGAATTGGAAAGACCATTTGCGCCAACCTGCGCCGGCACCATCAACACCAAGGCGATGCGACAGGGGTCGACCCTCACACCAGGACTCCACTGCCGGGGACCAAGACCATCCAACATCTGTTCAACTTATAAACAGCAACGCCGTTGCGTCATATGCGGCGTGCGTGCCCGCGGCAATGCCAAATCCACGCAGTTGAAATAGAACTCCGAACCACGATCCTGCGAGCATTAAAAATATCACACGCCCCCATTGCAAGGCTCCAGTCGTATCGCGAATTGGGTGATAGACGGTGAACAAAATAGAGCTCATCACCAACGCAACCACCCACGCATGTTGATCCTTCATCTTGGCGACATCGAACAGCAACATGTGCAAGCCGCCCATGAGCGCCATTCGAAAGAGCAGCTCCTCATAAATGCCCGCGCCCGCCGCCATGGAAGCGCGCCCCACCACATCAAGCGTGCGGATGGAGTCTTCGTTCACTTGGTTGCTGGCCATTAAAAATTGCGCTCGACCAATCACCGCCGCCAACACCAGCAAAGGCGCCGCCAACGCGAAACTTTCCAACCACATCAGCGGAATCGTTCGCCAGTGAATTTTCCATGGAAATCGGGCCACGACTTGCCAGATCAACAGCGTCAGTATCAGCGCCACAGACGGCAACGACATTGCCGAAACATGTAGATCCTCCGCGCGCACTCCGAAGAGCCGAAAAAAATTCACCAGTCCGCCGTGCGCTCGATTGGTCAGCACCTGCTGATCCATGCGCAACCACAACACAAGCCCAAGCTCATACAAAACGATAAGTGGCGACAAAAATAAAATTATTTCCAATGGATGATTGGAAGTCTCGGCGTACATGAAGCGCGAACGCGACGACGATCCCGATCGATTTGAACCACCGCCAACGGCGGCGCGTCTCAAGCGGTCTTGCTGGCCTTGGCCTTTGATTTGCCTGGCTTGGTGACGACCACATTGGCAGTTGGTGAACGCAGTGCGTTCAACTTGCGCGCCAACAAACTCTTGCGCCGAGCGGCCGTGTTGGGATGAATGGTTCGCTTGCCAGCCACGCGATCCAAAATCGCGGTCGCTGACCGAAGCTGAAGTTCTGCTTTGACAACATCGCCCTCTAGGACAGCGTTCATGAACTGGCGCGTGCCTTCCTTGATCAACCGCTTGCGGTGATTGTTGACGGCGTTCTGCTTCTTATTTTGACGGACTCTTTTTTCGGCTGATTTACTATTTGGCATGGGTTTCTCTGATGGGTCGGAAAGTATCGCCTTTTTCTCCAAGAAAGGCAAGTGCCTTTTTCATTTTCCTCTTGACGAGAGTGCCGCAAAGCATCACACTGCCATTTCGGGCATTTCGCCCGGGAGACCCCCTCGCATGGCCACTCGACCCGCCGGATCCGGCGTACTCGTCACCCTTGTTGTCTTTGTGCTGACCTCTGTCGCATTTTTAGTTGCTTCAGTCGTGCTCTATTCACAAATTTCATCCGCCACATCGGACGTAAAAAAAATTGGCGATAAGAACAAGACTTTGTTAACAGAAAATGAAACCACTAAAAAACAAATTGAGGTCATGACCGCCGACGCGGTCATTCTGAGCAAAGAACGGGACGCTTTGAAGTCCACAGTGTCTGAGCAAAATGACACGCTGCAAGGCACTGGAAAGAAAGCCACTGAGTTGCAATCGCAGATTGATGCCCTTCGCACTTCATTGGATGTCGCCATGAAAGAGCGCGACACCGCCATCGAAGCAGCCAAGAAAGACATAGCTCCATTTTCAAACGCCACCACCGAGTACGGTAAAAACGTCGATGACCTGCAACTGATCACCAAGTCTTCAAAGGATGAATTGGAGCAACGATATCGCGCGCAAATCGCTGATCTGCAAAAAAACATCGATGGCTTAAGCGCCGATCGCGACACCGCGCGCACGCGCCTTGAACAAGCGGAGAAAAAACTCTCCGCATTTGCCGTGAAACCAGAGGACCCGTCAAGCCTGGTTGACGGACACATCATTGAAGTTGGTGGACCGGATTCAACCGTGTATCTGGATATTGGCCAAAAACATCGCGTTATTCCTGGAATGACCTTTGAAGTATTTTCAACCGCCGATCAAGTTCAGTCCAACAAAGATGGAACATTGCGCGGCAAAGCCAGCATTCAAGTGCTACGCGTGACCGATGACACTTCAACGGCTCGCGTGACCCGCAGCTCACCAAATCAACCTTTGAATCGAAACGATGTCCTCATCAACGCCGTCTATAGTCCAACCTATACCTATCGAATGATGGTCTACGGTGTATTTGATGTGAACAATGACGGCAAAGCCTCCGCGGGTGAGGCCGCGGTCATTCGCAATCGCATACAGGAATGGGGCGGCATAGTGATTGACAGCGACAAGGTCACGGGCGACTTGGATTTTGTTGTCATTGGAAAGCCCCCCGCCGAACCGAGTCCACTTCCACCAAATGCGGGTGATATTGAGATCGAAGCCTTCAAACAGGCTAAAGAAAACTATGAAACATATAACCGCATTATGAAGGAAGCCATGGACGCGCGAATTCCGGTGTTGAACTGGAATCGTTTCCGCGCTTTGACCGGTCAAGGCAACTAAATCATGAGTGCCGCAACCAAGCGGCTGACGCAACTATCTCAATATGCGCTTGCCCGTGGCTTTGCCGCTCTTTTTCATGTTTTTGAAGCCGAGCAGAATATGCGCACGGCATCAGCTATCGCCAAATTCTTCACCCAAGTCGGAGCGCATCGACTGCTCAGAGCCGGGGTGAATATTCGCCGCGCCTTTCCAGACATGAGCGATGCGCAGGCGAATCTATTGGCGGAAAACAGTGTCATAAGCATGTTTCAACTTTTCATGGTGGAAAGCATGCTCACACCGCAACGCCTGCATGCTCGCAACTGGGCCAATTCCGTCGTAATGGGAACAGTTGGTCCGCACATGGATTTTTTACTTTCAAAGCAGCCCGCCATCTTTGTGACTGGCCACTGCGGCAATTGGGAATTGCTTGGATTTGCGCTGGCGGTTCTTGACTTTCATCTCACCGCGCTCGCGCGTCCGCTTGACAATCCATATTTTGACGATTGGTTGCTTGGAATGCGCCGTCGACGCGGACTCAGCGTGCTTTCCAAATGGAACGCCACGCAAGAATTGCAAAAAATAATTCTTGAAGGCGGGCGCATTGGATTTATCGCCGATCAAAACGCGGGCGACGACGGACTCTTTGTCCCATTCTTTGGCCAGATGGCCAGCAGTTATAAAAGCATTGGCCTGCTTGCCATGAAGTATCGCATTCCAATTTTTGTGGGAACCGCGGTTCGAGAAACGGACCGCATGAAATACCGCCTTGAAATTGTGGACCGAATTAATCCCGAAGATTGGGACGCAATGGAAGATCCACTGTTCTACATCACGGCTCGATTTAATCATGGAATTGAGACCGCAATTCGTCTGGCGCCCGAGCAATATTTATGGGTGCACCGCCGTTGGAAAAGTCGACCCCAATGGGAGCGCAAAGGCCAACCCATGCCCGAAAAAATACAAGCGAAACTTCGCGCACTTCCATGGATCACCCCGCAACAATTGGACCATCTGATTCATCCGATATCTGAAATCCCAGCCTCGACCACGTGATGCATTTGAATACGTTGCCAAGCAACATCCTTCCATAGACCAGTTCTGTTCGCTACTCTTTGCAACTTCATATGTCACAACGCCAACTCGTCATTCTTTCCCGCACCAATAACAAGGACGGCACTCTTGGAGCGATTGGAAGTCGCATGGATGTGGTGAAATCCCTTGAACTTCGCAACACGTGCGCGGAAATTGAAGGCGGGGAAATTATGTATGGCCCTGGCGTCAATATTGAATTGACCCCAAATCAAGATCCGGTTTTACAAATGCTTCTCACCATCACCGATGATGACATCGCTTGGCCCGTCATTATGAGATTGGCGAAAGATTTGCAGTGGAAGATCCTTGACCCGTCAAGTGGACGTGAATTCACGCCTGCTTGAATATCAAATTGAATTAGTCCAGAGTCTCACTGTCAATGCCGGCGGCTTCGCCTTGCAACTTCATTTGCGCGTAGCGGCGCATCCAATTTTCCCAACTCTTGCCCGCGGCCGCGTCCTTGCCAGTGAAGCACAATGTTTGAATTGTTGATTGCTCCACCGTGATGCGAGAGCGTCCATCCTTGGGAAGAATGCGGACGGCGTAAGGCGAGGCGTTGGTGCGCTTGAGATCAAACACATAGCCTTCTATCGCGCTGCCGTCCTTCAGTTCCAGCGTGACGTCGCCACGGAAACTGCACGCGGCCTGCAATCCCTCTTCAAATGCGGCGGAGTTTGCGCAATCAACACGCATGTTTTCCAATTCAATTTTTGCGCTTGCGTTTTTGCCAGCATTTTCGCCAACATTTTCGCCAGCATTTTCACCAGCGCCCGCTTTGTTGTGTGTTTCAATCATGTGTGTACCGTTAACTCTGTGTTGGGCAAAGCCTGCGCGGCCAGCGCCTGATCAAGTTGGCGAATTAACGCCTCAACATCGGCAATGGCTTTCTGCATTGAATTGCAACCTTGGGCCACGGTCATTGGGTCTTTGAAGCCCTTGGCCTGACTGCGAGCGGTCAAAGCGTTGGCATGATCCTTCAGGCTTTGCGCCAAATGACATGCGTCACGCAAAGCTTGCAGCTTTGGATCATCGCTTGCGACTCCATCAAGGGTCGCTGTTCCTGAAAGTCCAAGTGAAGAGTTCGGCTCCGCCGAGGGCTTCACTTCTGTCACGCGGGTCGCCACTAAAGGCTTCCCAAAAAAGGATCCATCCATAAAGTGTATTCTCGCAAATATGGACGGATTAGGCAAGGTGCCTTATTTCCCGAAAATGAATGATTTGTGCTTTCGAAATCTAACTTTGGAATCATTTCAATGCAAATAACTGTGACTGGCGCCGCTGGATACATTGGTTCGCATGCTTGCCTGAAACTGCTCGATGATGGCCACGAGGTGCATGGCCTGGACAATTTCTCGCGCAGCTTTGAGCGCACCGTGCAGGCGCTGCAGCGCGCGGGCGGCGGGCGCTTTCATTTTACGCACGTTGAATTGAATGACCAACGTGCCACAACCGCCGCGCTGAAATTGCATGCGCCGGAAATTGTGCTGCACTTCGCGGCTTTCGCCGTGGTTCCTGAAAGCGTGCAATTTCCGCTGCTGTATTGGCACAACAATGTTGGCGCCACGGTTTCTTTGCTCAACGCCATGGACGCGGTGGACTGCGGAAAATTAATATTTTCAAGCACGTGCGCCACATACGGCGAGCCCGCGCCAGAACACATTCCGATTGGCGAGGATTGTCCGCAGCGGCCAACGCACGCATACGGAGAAAGCAAACTTGCCTGTGAACACATGATGCAAGCGTGGGTGCAATCACACGCGCTTGCGGAGCGCGATCGCGGCGTTGTTTTTCTGCGCTACTTCAACGTGGCTGGCGGCGATCACTTGGACCGCATTGGCGAGGACCACGATCCCGAAACGCATCTGGTGCCAATTTGTTTGCGCGCCGCCACCGGACGCCACGCGCCATTGATTGTGCACGGCAATGATTATCCAACGCCAGACGGCACATGCATTCGCGACTATGTGCATGTTGAGGATTTGGTCCAGGCGCATATTGAAGCGATCAAAGTGATTCCGCGGCGCGACACACTGGCCATGAATGTGGGAACGGGCGTTGGCGCCAGCGTGATTGAAGTGCTGCGCGCGTGCTCACTAGCCGCGGGACGCGAGGTTCCATTTCGCATGGGCGCGCGTCGCAATGGCGATCCACCGCGGCTTGTTTCACATCCCGAGAAAATATTTCGCTTGACGAATTGGCGGCCCGCGCGCTCATCGCTTGAAGACATCGCTCGAAGCGCCTGGCGCTGGTTTGCCAAGGAAAAATAAACGCGAAGAGTTGTCGCCGCACATTAAAACGGAAGTGAAAGTCCGGCATACAACTGAATGCTGTTGCGGCCATCATTGTTGTCGGCCACGTTGGCGTTAGAAATATGCGCCCAGCGAATTCCAGTAAGAATGCGGGCGTTTTGGGCCACTTCAAATGAGGCGCCCACGCCAATTCGAGGCGTGAAATTTACGGATGAACCACTCGATGGCACATTGGCGCCGCTGAACATAAGGCCAACGCCAGCGTCGGCGTAGATGCTCCACGTGTCGCGCGCCAGAAAATGCCAGCGAAACATGAACGCGGGGCCGGCGCCCCAGGTGTTGCCGCCACCTTGTGAGAACCACGCGACTTCTGGTCCAAAATCAAAACTGAAATTATCAATCAAGAAACAACTTGCGTACCACGCGCCTTGCAATTGATTGTCGCTGTCAAAATCATTCATCCAACTGCCTTCAAGTTCCCAACGCCACGAACCCTTGGCGCCAAATTTCGCCGGCGCATTGTCTTTGGGCACCTGGGCCTTGTTGCTGGATGATGTTGGCGTGATGGCGTTCTGCGTGCTTTGAGAAATCATGCACATCATTGGCGCGCTGTCGCTTAGCAATGAATTTGAAAATGTCGCGGATTCAATTGGCGCCACTAGGTCCATGCTTGACATGTGTGTCATGGCGGCAAGCGCTGTCACTGCGGATGAAATTGGCACGCATGAATGGTAACACTGTTGTGCCACGCGATTTGCGCGGCGTCACGCCATGCGGGCGCGCGATATTTCATTTACATGTCTCAAGATGCGCGGTTCATCAGTTCGTCGCTTCACACGCTCGCATTCATGTTGTGAAACCATGTGTAAAAATAACACCGCCGTCTGGTCGCTCCGACACGCACAGACGGCGGCTCCCGCAACCCCTATAGGATTGCGCTGATGAGTTTTCCGGCAAAGCACAGTATCTATCCAAATTGGCCAGAATCAATGGCAGAAGCCAAACTTCCTTGGAATCTTTGCAAATTTATTTTGAACGCTTAAGCCCTTGTTTTTATGGTGTTTACAGAAGCACATCGCTTAAACGCCGCAAATTAAAGGCATACGTATTACGCACAAAATTCTCCTTCACCCAAGAACGCCAAATGCTGGTTTTTGCGCTTTGCAACAGCCTTCGTAGTCCCCAAGACAGCCTCCTGTTGATTTTTAATTCAAATTTAGGGGTCTTAAAGACCAAAGAGTGAGCCAAAAAATGACAAGGCTAGGCCTTGGCACCATAGACCTTTAGCCTTTGGGCCGCTCGCTTGCAGGCAGCACCGAGCTTGGCACTGGAAGCACATTCTTGGGCGCGGGAGCCACCGGAGCGTTTTGCATTTGCGTCACGGCCGCTTCGGCGGTTTCCATTTCGGGCGATTCAAATAAACGCAAACGTAAATTTTTAGCGCGCTCCAACACCGCCGCCTCATCGCTGTCAGTTGGAATCATGGTGAAATGCCACTTCACGCGGCTGGTCAACTTGGCTGGAATAACTTCCGCAATCAGATCGGCGCCGACAAAATCCCAAGCGGGTTCGTCGGCGTCACCAAAGCCAGAAATAGGCTCAAAGCCGTCGCGTCGAAGACGAACGTCGTAACGGCCGTAGTGCGTGAACTCAATTGAACATGGAGTTCGACCCACTTCGCGGTCGTTCAGCCACACCAACGCGCCTTCGGGTTCGCTGGTGATTTCTATGGTGCGACGAACGCACGCGCTCATTAGGCCAAGCGCAAGAATGCAAGTCAGCAATCTCATGCGCACACTGTAGCGAAATCTGCCGCTACGATCTGCGTCATGGCGCTTCTTGAAGTCAACGGATTGCAGAAAACATATGGCCACCGCCGCGTGGTCGATCAAGTTTCATTTCAGGTTTCAGAGGGCGAAATTGTGGGACTACTTGGTCGAAACGGCGCGGGAAAAACCACCAGTTTCCGCATGGCCATGGGCATGATCACGCCCGAAAGTGGCAGCGTGAATTTTCGCGGACAAGATGTGACCTACTTGCCCATGTGGCGCCACGCCAAGTTGGGCATGGGCTATCTCAGTCAGGAGCCAAGCGTTTTTCAGCGGCTCAGTGTGCAGGAGAATCTGCTGGCCATATTGGAAACTATTTCGGGGCTTTCCTCCAAGGAACGACTTTCGCGCTGCGACGCGTTGCTAACGCAATTTGGTTTGCAAGTGAAACGCAAAGAGCAAGCGCGCACATGTTCTGGTGGCGAGCGTCGGCGCTTGGAAATTGCGCGCGCGTTGGTGACGCAACCCGCCCTCATTCTTCTTGATGAACCCTTCGCCGCCGTCGATCCACACACGGTTGAAGAGTTGCAAAATGAAGTTCGCACATTGGCCAAGACTGGCATAGCCATTTTGGTCACCGACCACAATGTTCAACAAACACTGCGCATCTGCGACCGCGCCTACATCATTCATGAAGGAAAAAATCTTCGTGAAGGCGATCCCAAGAGCATCATCAATGATCCAATGGTGCGCGAGGCTTATTTAGCCGGCACCTTCCGCGGCAATGAGTTCGACTGACGCGCTTTCAAATGGTTTTACTTTGACTTTGCCATGAATTCAATGGCCACCTTTGACACAAGCGATGGCGACGCTTCAAGCACTCGAAAGCGCGCGCCGTGACTTTCAAACACCGCCCCACTTTCGGGCACGCGTCCAAGCACGCTCAACACAAATCCAGCGATGGTGTCAAAGCCATCGTCCTCTGAAATATTTAAATTCAGCTTGGCGTTCACCTGCGCAATGCTGCAACGGCCATCGGCTTCAATTCTTCCAACAGCCAATTCACGAATGGATGGATCTTCATCGCTTGGCGGCTCATGCTCGTCGCGAATCTCGCCCACGATTTCTTCAAGCACATCCTCAATCGTGACCAATCCGGCGGTGCCGCCATACTCATCCACCACAAGCGCCATATGAACTTTGCCGCGCTGAAATTCTTTCAGCAAGTCGCGCACGCGTTTGGTTTCTGGAACACGAATGGGTTGGCGCAACAATGGACGCAGACAAAAGTCCGGCGCCGTCGCGCCTAGCCATCGCACTAAATCTTTCACATACAACACGCCCACGACATGGTCCAAACTTCCCTCGTAAATCGGAATGCGGCTGTGGCCTTCCTCATGAATCACGGAGCGAATCTGAGCCAAATCATCGGTGTATTCAATACCCTCCACCGCGGTGCGCGGAGTCATGATGCTGACCACCAGGGTCTCGCTGAGCTCCACCACATTCTGCATAATCGCAGCGCTGGCGGAATCTATACCACCCTGGCGCTTTGTGTCCTGAATGCTTTCAAGCAACTCCGCGCCAGATTCGTTGGTGAGCATTTTTGCGCCCACGAGACGGCGCACGCCTTCGTCCAAAATTTCCGCCACCGTCACAAGCGGACGCAAGACAAAATCAATCACGCGCAGCAGCGGCAACGTGGACACGATTAAACCAACCGCCGCGTAGCGAGCCAACGCCGCGCTGATCACGCTTGTGAAAAGCCAAATGCAACTTGCGGCAATGACAAACGCCGTGCTTAAATTTTGCCACGTCAGACGACCCTCATTGTCCCCCAAACCAACAAGGGCGATTAACAACAACGCGAAGAAACCAACGCGGCCAATGGCGCGCAGAAATGCCACGGCGTGATCGACTTGCGTCTTGCGCTTGAAGATCCAGTGATCCGCCGCCGCGCGGCCGCCACGCTCCAAGCGCCGTTGCAACGCGCTGTCACCCACCTGCACAATGGCCAAGTTGATGGCGGAAAGCAACATGGTGAACACAAGATCCGCGGCCGCGGCCAGCAATACCCATGGAACGGTCATCGCTTGATGGCTCCAAAAATTTCTCCCAGTCCGATGGCGCGCAATAAACGATTTTCCTCGCCATGCATGGCGGCAAAATCAACTGGCGTTTGGTCATCCATGCCACCAGCGTGCAGCAAACCGTGCAGGCAATACAGCAGCAATTCGTCGCGAAGTTGGTGATTCAATTCTGTGGCGCGACGAGCGGCTTCGTCAACGCACACGGCCACATCGGCCTCGTCGCCGTCGGCAAAGGTGAGCACATCCGTGGTGGCTGGATTGTTCATGTGGCGCA
>CANJIC010000031.1 GCA_947474205.1 Planctomycetaceae bacterium
CAACCGCCAGCACCAGGCCACGTGGCGCCTTTGGAAAATCCAGAATCAGATGGATCGGTGAAAATAATTAAACCCGCCGCGCCAGCTTGCTCCGCGAAACGCGCTTTATATCCACGAAAAATTTTGCCATATCGAGCAAGCACAATTTTGCCCGTGACATCCACGCCAAGACCCTTCAACTTTGCAAAATCTTCTTGGGTGCCATAGTTGGCGTACACCACCTCGGCCGTCACATCGCCATTTCCACTGTAGGCGTTCCAACCGTAGGTCAAATCCGGATGCGCCGTGGCAGGATCTTCAAGCAAATTTTTTTCGTTGACATCCAACGACATGACGCCTTTGCGCGAAGATTTTTCCGCACTTGTGTTGGGTTCATGTGTCGGATTGGTCTCAATCAATTCAAGCGTGGCGCTGATAGGCCGCGCCAAATACGCGCGAAAAGTTTCCACACGGGCGTCAAGCCCCATTGACTCAAAGGCCTGCTTCAGTCGATCAATTTGCCGAAGGTCGCCGGGCGTACCAGCCACGTGTGGTTCTTGTGTCAACAGATCATGCCAACGCCGCAACTCACTGGCCTGCGGCATACGTATTAATTTTTTCGCCAACTCCTTGGCGTTCAGTTCCGCGGGAAATGTCGAAAGAAATTTTTCAGGCGATCCATTTTGCGATGGCGCTGGAATGTCATTGGTTTGCGAAGTAAAACCAAACGCAACGCCCGCGGCAAGAAGGACGAAACAGATTTGTCCTAGCTTCATGGAGTTGCTTTCACAGTCGGCAATTCCTTTTTCTGCGCGAACACCGCCGGCCAAGGATTTACGCCATGACATGCGCGCCCCGTTCGCTCCACATAATCTTGATGATATCCCTCGGCAACAAAAAACTTTTTGGCCGGCTCTATCACTGTCACAATTTTTTTGCCCGCGAACTGCGGCGCCACTTGCAAGGCCGCGGCGAACTCCTTGGCCTCGGCAAGTTGCCGATCATCCGTGGTGAACACGGCCGAGCGATATTGATCGCCAACATTTGGACCTTGTCGATCAAGTTGCGTTGGGTCGTGCATGCGGAAAAATCCGTCAAGCAACTGTTTGTAAGACACCTTTGTTGGATCAAATGTCACACGCACCGCCTCTGCATGTCCGCTTTTGTGGGCGCAGACTTCCTCATAAGTTGGATTATCGCTTGAACCATTCATGTATCCACTGGCAACGTCCGCGACTCCGGGACATTCCTGAAACCAATGCTCCGCGCCCCAAAAACATCCGCCCGCAAAATACGCCGTTTGCAATGGAAGCGGCGAACTTTCAAGGGGACGCGGCGCGCCTTTTTCAAAGAACACAAGCGCCGCGGAGTTCAAGCAATACCGCAAGCCTGTTGGCTTGGGACCATCTTCAAATACGTGTCCAAGATGGGCGTGGCAACGGGCGCAATCAATCTCTACGCGCTCCATTCCCATGTCATTGTCTTTTTTATAACTCACATGATCGGTGTCAAATGGCGCGAAGAAACTTGGCCACCCCGTTCCTGAATTGAATTTATTCTCGCTGGAAAAAAGTGGCAAGCCGCAGACCACGCAGCAATACACGCCATCTTTTTTATTGTCGAGCAAGTTGCCACAAAATGCTGGCTCGGTCCCGGCGTTCTGTGTCACCTTGTATTGTTCTGGAGTCAATTTTTTTGCCAGGGTTGCAATCGCCTCCTTTGATAATGGCGAAATGGTGTAGCCGGCGCGAGAAAGTGTTCGAGTTGATTGAGTCATTGGAATTTCCACGGTTGGGGTTGGGTCATTGTATGTCATGGCGATTCCCGCTATCACAAAAACACAGATGATGAGGCAGGCAACCAGAACAAAGATAGATTTATACATGGACACATTCGAAGCATAGTCGAGCACTCCCATGCCCATCCAATAAGAAAGCATTCACGTCATGCCGATAGACTGACGGCGTGAGCAATACCCTTTCCATTCATTTTCGTCCTTGGTTTATGGCGAACATGTTGGCCGCAAGTTGTGTGCTTTCCTGCGCGCAAAGTCAGCCGCCTCCTTTGCATCCATTTGAGCAAGGCCGCGCTGATCTTTCGCCGATTCAACCACCCACTCCCAACGTGGATATTCCTGTCGTTCAAGCCACCGAAAATAAAATATTGAGTTCTCCGTCGCAGCAATCGGATGACCAATTTGGCGCCTCGATTGCCATGACACTTGACACGATTGTGGTTGGCGCCCCAAACACCACGGGCGGAGGCGCCGCGTGGATCTTTGACTTGACCGATTCCCCCGCTGCGCCAATCAAATTGATCCCGCCATATCGAAGCGCGAACGACGCGTGCGGAAACTCTGTTGCAATTTCAGATTCTGGCCGTTTCATAGCAGTCGGCGCGCCAGGAGCGAAAGTGGGCGACAACATCAATACTGGCGTGGTCCATGTTTGGGAGAAGAAGGAATTGAAATGGATGTTTGTCGGAACATTCTCCAGCGAAAATCTTTCAGAGAATTCCAAACTTGGCAGCAGCGTGGCAATTGGTGATGACACGCTTCTTGCGGGCGCTCCATACGCCGAAACATATATTCCAATAGAAGTCGAATCCATAACCCAACCGGACATGTACTCCACCGAATACAAACCCGTCTCGGCTCATGGAATTGTTGCAACATGGATACGCGACAGCCAAGGACACTGGAAAGAAAACATATCGCTAGAGCCCGATCCCTTCGTTGAAAATGCCCAATTTGGTGGTGCGATGTCGCTCAAAGGCGTCCAACTTATGGTCAGTGCCGCCTCAGCCCATTCGTCCAATCTTATGGAAGCTGGAGAGTGCTACATTTTTATACGCAGGGTTTCAGGTTGGGTAGCTGAACCCCTTGTGAAAGTTGCACAAACACAATTCCTGGGAATCCAAAACATCATGACGGGCCAGGGACCAAATCACCACTTCGGATGGTCTGTTCATATTTTAGGAACAATCGCGCTCGCCGGCACTCCGGATGACAGCGATGGACAAATAATTGGATCTGGCTCGATCAGTGTTTATGAACGCAGCGAGCTCACTTGGAGTCAAGTTCAATACATCTCCGCGCCCGACAAAAAAAGTGGGGATGCGTTTGGCTCCGCTGTGGGGATTGCAGGAACACACTTCGTTATAGGTGCTCCACTGAAATCAAACCAGGAACAATCCCGCGCCGGTGTGGTCTATATCTATCAACTCATACCAGGATCAAAACCAAGCGAAGAGGAATTGCTTTTCAAACTGCTTCCATCACTCCCAAAATCAAATGATCGATTTGGTGCGATTATTACCTGCACGCCGAACATCATTGCGATTTCCGCCCCGGGTACAACGAACCCTGTGGCAACAGGACATATTTATATTTTTAATCGCACGGAAAATGTGTGGGGCGTTCAGAGTCCCGCAAGCAACCTTGCCCCGAACACAGCGCAAAACAGCAAAAATACCCCATAGTCCCCCGCGACCCCGTACCACGCTGAAGTTAGGACGTCGTCTTCAAACCAGACTTCTTCGCTATAGTGTTCCCTCCACTGGACAGGTGTCCGAGCGGTTGAAGGAGCAGCATTGGAAATGCTGTATACGGGTAACCGTATCGTGGGTTCGAATCCCACCTTGTCCGCTTTCGTATCACGCATCTTTTTGATGCATGATGTTGGCGAATTCGGCGAGCCCCTCGCCGAAAAAAACTCGGGTTGTAGCGCAGCTTGGTAGCGCGTTTGACTGGGGGTCAAAAGGTCGTGGGTTCAAATCCCGCCAGCCCGACTACCAACAAATGACGGAGGCTTGACCTCCGTTTTTTGTTTTTCAATTTTCACTATTGCATGGCGACCATGCGACGGTCCATTAAGAATTTTTTACTTTGGTAATGCGTCCAATGAATCCCAGTAGAACCATCCACGCCACCACCAGCGCAATAACCACAAGGACAATGGTTCCGCTGCTTTCCGCCTCGCGGATTAAATCCGCCGCCTGTTCGTGCGGGGTTTCAGGCACAGGAACGGATTGACACGCGGCAATGATGTGAGCGCCGCCCAGCGCAAGAACCATGAACGAACGGCTGCGCAGTTTGGACAATGTGTGACAAATGTGAATCAATGGGTTCATGATGGAATTACAAATTTGAATGAATGTCAAAGATAGCACGCAAAATCAGACAGTCAAAAGATATTTCAAACCGCTTGAAATCTAAGCCACCCTAGACTGTCCCCATAAGTATTTCCATGACGCAACAACCCCCAACAAATCCCAGCGGAATTGTAATCATTGACAAGCCACTGGGCGTTTCAAGCATGCGCGCCGTGGAAATGGTGCGCCGCGGCATGGGCGGCTTGCGAACGGGCCACGCTGGCACGCTTGATCCACTGGCCACGGGCGTGCTCATTATTGCCGTGGGTTCCGCCACGCGCAGCATCAACATGTTGATGGATATGGAAAAGCAATATGAAACCACGATTGATCTTTCCGCGACAACACCAACCCTGGACAGCGAGAGTGATCGCATTGAGTGTGTTCGAACCACGCCCCCGCCAACCGCGGACCAAGTGACGTTGACGTTGAAACAATTCACTGGCGCGTATGCGCAAATGCCGCCGGCGTTCAGCGCCAAACAAATCAAGGGGCGACGGGCCTACGACATTGCGCGCAGCGGTGAGCAAGTGGTGTTGGAGCCGCGCATGGTGAAGGTGCATGAACTCACCATGCTTTCGTTTGCATGGCCCATTGTGCGGCTAGCAATTCGTTGCGATAAAGGTTTTTATGTGCGCAGTCTTGCGCATGATCTTGGCGTGGCGCTTGGTGGCGATGGATATTGCACCGCGATTCGGCGCACGGCGATTGGTCCGTACACAATCGATCGCGCTATTGAGTTGAAGCAGGAGGCGCTTCCGAATCCTTCTCAGCTTTTAGCGTTGCCTCTTGTCGCTGCGCGTTGATCAACAAGATCGCCATGCCCAGCAACAGCATCATGTCGGCGCCGTTGAAAATCCACGGGAACAATTCGGTGCTGCCACCTGGCCAATGAAAACCAAATGGCAAATGCCAACGCGGTGTCATGAATAGAAAGTCGCGCACCGCGCCGTACGCCAAGCGATCGTACAAATTGCCTATTCCACCCGCTAAAACAAGCCCAATTCCAATATGCGCCACGCGATTTTTAGCGTCTGTCCACCAACCAAAAATCCACATGGCGGCGGTGACCGCAATGATGGTGAAGGCAATGAACACCACTCGCTTTTGCTGACCCAGGCCAAACACGGCGCCATGATTGAGCACCAGACGCAAGTCCAACAAATCCCACGGTAGAACTTGTATGCCCGTGTGAAATGGAAGTCGATACGACGGGTTGCCCGCGATGTCGTCGTAGGAAAGTTCAACAGGCTCATCGGTGACGCAACGAAAGGCCCAACTTTTTGTTGACAGATCAAGCGCAAGACCAATGGCAAAAACCACAAGCAAGGTCAGCCACGCGGATTTTGATCGACATGCCGGAGTGAATGAAATCATATTCTCCGAAGGTGCGGAACTCAACGAGCCACGCCTCGCTCGATCATCAACGCCGCCTCGACGGTGTATTTAGCTAGCGGATTGGCTTCAAGGCGCGCCTTTGGAATTGGCTTGCCCGTCAGTTGGCACACGCCATACGTTTTATCATCGATGCGCGAAATGGCCTCATCAATTTCCGCCAACTTCACGCGATCGGACGCGGCCATGTTCAGCGCAAATTCCTGATCAAATGTGTCGGTTCCAACATCGGCCATATGCAGCGGCATATTGCTGAGATTGCCCCCATTTGAGCGCAGCGCCTCATCTTCAAGACCCTCCACGCGGCCAATGAGTTCGTTGCGCCGCGCGATCAAAATACCGCGGTGCTCGGCCAACTCCTTGCTTGTCAAGCGCGTCTTGATGCTGAAAATATCAATCTCTTGTGCGGCTTTCACTTTGTCAGCGGCGCCAAGAAGCTTGGACTTTTTCTTCTTGCCTTTGTCCATGCCCTTGCTGCTAATCATGCGCACGCGGCGACCGTTAATCACAACATAGCCAGCTTGATCGGCCTTCTGAGTGATGGCGGTCGCGGCGACGGAGCGCGCGGTGGACATGTCAATCTTTGGCGTGCGCTTGCCCTTCTCTTCCGGCGCAACGGGTTTGGGCATGGGGCGCGGCGCGTTCTTGCCGATGGGCGGAGGCGGCACGCGATTGGGATGCTTCTTGGTTGGCGGCGGTGATGCCGTGGCTGGCTTCGCGACCATCTTGGAACTTTTGACAACGGTCACCTTGGACTTAGGCGACGTTTTCTTTGCGCTTGGCTTTGAAGAGCCAGAAGATTTCTTGCTCGACGTTTTTTTCTCTGGCTTCTTTTTTGACACGAATGAAATCCTCTGTATTCAAATTCACTTTGACCGCCCAAGGCCGAACCAATGGCTGCAATACTCTTTCAATGATGGGTGTGCGATTGTCGTTTGCTTCACCACGCAAGTCAACCCCGTTACGAGGGAGGGGCGCAGTTATGTGAGCCAATATTGCGTATTTTTTCAAATCGAAGGCGCACCAACGTGTCAGGCGCAATGCGTTGCAGTTCACGGATGGAATCCACAATCCAACCTTGAAGTCGATCCGCGGTCGCCTGCGGGTCGCGATGCGCGCCGCCGTTGGGTTCTGGAATAATGGCGTCAATCAAACCATTTTTCAGATTGCACTCGGCGGTCAACGCCAACGCTTGCGCCGCGGAATTATTTGTTTGCTCATTGGCCTTCTTCCACAGAATGGCCGCGCACCCTTCGGGACTGATCACGGAATACCAACTGTGTTGCAACATGGCAATGCGATCTCCCACGCCAATTCCAAGCGCGCCGCCGGAACCGCCTTCGCCAATCACAACGCACACAATGGGCGTGCGCAAGCGACTCATCTCGCGCAGGTTCACGGCAATGGCCTCGGCTTGTCCACGCTGCTCGCTATCAATACCGGGATACGCGCCCGGCGTGTCAATGAGTGTGACAATTGGCAAGTGAAATTTTTCCGCCAACTTCATTTTCAAAAGGGCCTTGCGATAACCCTCTGGATTGGCGCAACCAAAGCGGCACTTGATGCGCTCCTCGGTGGAGCGTCCTTTGTGATGACCGACCACCAAGCACTTTAAACTTCCAATACGCGCGAAGCCGGTGATCAGCGCGGCGTCGTCGCCGAAGCGCCTGTCGCCATGCAACTCCGACCAATCGCGGCAAATCATGCGCACATAATCCAGCGTTTGCGGCCGCTGCGGATGGCGCGCAACGCGTACCGTTTGCCACGGCGTGAGATTGGCGTAGGTTTTTTGCAACAAGCTTTCGCGCGCTTGGCGCATTGTTCGCAATTCATCTGCGAACAGTTCGGCGTCTATTTTCGCCTCGATCACTTCGATCTGTTGATCGATTTGCGCAACCGGTTCCTCGAAATCAAGCGTGACAAAACCTGCTTTGGACATCGGGGCAATCGTAGCAAAATCAAAGTTTCAAAGCGCGCCAATACTGAACGCGATCAAGCACATTTTGCACTGTAATTTGCTGCATTCGGCCTTGCCTGTGCGCGAATGTCATTTGCGCAGCCTCGCCGGCGTTGTGATAGGCGTCCACCAACAATTTGGGATCATTGCGAAATGGCCCGACACGCGTGGGACTGTTGTAGCCGTACAAGCCAATGACGGGTTTACCCAGCGCGACCGCCAAGTGAAGCGGACCAGTGTCCGGCGAAATCACCAAGTCGCATCCATCAAGAATGCAAACCAAATTGCGCAAGCCAGAACCAAGCGCGTTCACGGGCGGATGCGCGCAACGTTGCGCCAACATTTTGCCAAGCGCAATTTCGCGCGCGGAATTTCCGCCAACTAAAATTGTTTGCAAGCCTTGCGCGGCAAGCGCGTCGATCAGTTCACACATGCGCTCGGGCAACCAATCCTTCAGCGGATTACTTGTGCCGGCCACAAGCGCCACGCGCGGCGTGGACATGTTGGCGAAAAATTCCGTTTGCCACGCGCGCTCTTGCGGCCACGGACCAATGTTCCATTGCAACGGCTGGCTGGGAATTTTCATGGCGTCAAGAAATTCCAGAAAGTGCGCCTGCACATGATTCAGCGGCTTAGCGGGAATTTTTGTGTTTGTAAAAAGCCAATTCAATTCCTTGGCGCGGGCGCGGTCCAACCCAAGCTTGATCGGACTTCGGCACATCGCGGTAATGATGCTGGCCTTGAGATAACACTGCAAATCAAGCACCACATCAAAGGGACGCGTCTTGAGTTGCTTGCGCAAATTCCAAAATCCGCGCCAGCCCGCCTTGCGATCAAAGATCAATATTTCATCGACATCTTTATGGCCATTCACAAGCGCGGCGCCGGGTGCTTGCAAAATCCACGTGATGCGCGCATGCGGGCGATGTCGTTTGATGGCCGTGATCACGGGCAATGCGTGCACGACGTCGCCGATGGCGCTCATCATGACCATGCAAATTCGTGGACGCTCCGGCAGATTCATGCGTTGAACTCTAGCGCAGAAATGAAAGTTGCCAACGCAGCGGGCGACATGACAAGGTCGCCTTTGCGAACGCGCTTGCGCAATGAGCGCTCCAGGCGAGCGTGGTTTGCCGCGCGCACGTGCTGCACTTGTTGTGGGGCCCACGAAATATCCTCCACATCAAGTAGATACGCGCGAACGAGATCGCCAGCGTGCGCCAACAAAATATTGCGCGCGTTCAGGTCCTTGTGCAGCACGCCATGTGACGCGCATTTCGCCAACAAGTCACGCACCGCAATCAGCGCGGCCGCCTGTTGCTGCGCCGTTGGTTGCGCCGCCAGAAACGCGACAAAGTCAACGCTGTGTGGCACGTGCACGGTAAGTAAATCCATACGAAGAAACAATCCTGACTTGTAAAACACAACGCCAACAATGTCGGGCGTGGCAATACCCAGCGCGTGAATGCGCTGCGAATGTTCAAGTTCAACACGCGCGCGCTGATCTCCTACATATCGATCGCCCGCGAGGTGGCGCCAGAAACCTCCATGACTGCAGCGACGAACAACAAGCGGCGTGCTCAATTCGTCGCACTTCCAAGTTGCCACGGCGGCGCGCCCGCGAAATCGCTGGCTGTCCTTGGAGGCAAGCGCCAACGTGATCACAGGCGAAGTCGCTTGACCAACGGCGTTGACGAGTTGATCAACCCACTTCGCGCGCAACCAACTTGCGCCGCAAGGAAGAGCGTGCGATATGAAACCTGTTGGTGGCAGTTGGTCTTTCAAGCGTGGTCATGAGTATGCGACCAATTGAAAAATAATTCCACCAAGGCCGGCGTGCAAAAATGTGCGCGGCGACAGGTATTTCAGCAAGCAGTCGGCGGTTTATAAATTCGCCTGCGCGGTCAATCGTTCACACATTCAGTATTAGAAAGGAACACATTTGCTTTCAGAATGATGATTGTGGACATATTGGCGCCATGCAAGTGCGCATTTGAAATTGCCGCGTGGATAATTGCGCCGAGTTCAAATGAATTGATCAACTGCACAAAATCCAATTCAAAGGCACAATGCCGTCATGCCCAATTCATCATCGCCACAGCAAGTCCCTGCGAATGCAAGCGCTCAATACACATTGGCGGTGCTTGGATTTGGCAAATTGGCCTCGGCCATTGTGCGCGGCTGCGTGTCCACTGGTGTTCTCAAGGCCAGCGACATTGTTGTTTGGGCTAGAAGCGACGCGCGCATGGCGCAGGCGCATTCCATGGGTTTGAAATTAGTGGACATGAATACGTGCGCGAAAAGTGGCCACGCGCTATTGCTGTCCATCAAGCCGCAGTTTTTTAGCGAGTTGGCGCCGCAACTATGCGTGAACGCAAACACTAATGTGATGAGCGTCATGGCGGGTTGGTCCGCTGAGCACATTGGCGCGCGCTTGAAAGTGAAGCATGTCATTCGCGCCATGCCCAACGTGGCCGCGCAAGTGCAAGCCGCGGTGACCGCGCTTTCAATTCCACAAGAATGTCCGGCGCCCGCGCGCGAATTTGCCATGAAACTTTTTTCTGCAGTGGGACGCGTGGAACTTCTGCATGAGTCGCACCTGGACGCCGCCACCGCTATTTCCAGTTCCGGCATTGCGTATCTGTGCTTGTTCATGGAGGCGCTTGAACGCGCGGCGCTTCAACTTGGCCTGCCGAAAGATGTGGCGAAAAATTTATCGCTTGATGTGCTGCAAGGCGTTGCCAAAAGCGCTTCTGCTGGCGCATTTGATGCGGCGGCGTTGCGCGCCAGCGTGACCAGCCCACACGGCACAACAGCCGCGGCGCTTGCCGTTCTAGATGCGGGAGAATTTTCCCAACTGATCACGCGTGCGGCGCAAGCGGCGAAAGACCGCGCCGCGCAGTTGGGTCAAGCCAACCAGTGAGTTGGATGGACTGACTTGCATTTCTGGCGCCAGCAAATTGCGAACGCGCGTGCGTGTCTTACATCATTTGGAAATCGCAGCGCACTCAGTTGTGACCGCGCGCGTCTCTTGCATCATTTGGAAATCGCGGCGCACTCAGTTGTGATAGCGCGCGTCTCTTGCATCATTTAGAAATCGCGGCGCACTCAGTTGTGACAGCGCGCGTCTCTTGCATCATTTGGAAATCGCAGCGCCTCTAAGTTGTGAAAGCGCTCACACGCCCCTTGCATAATTTAAAAGTCGCGGCGCGCAAAGAGCCAGCACCCAACGCCTAGGGTGATAATTTCAAATACCACGGATGTGCCCAAGATCCAACCAACACCGCGCGATCGTTGATCGGCTTCAATGGCCGCCACCACCACGCTGGTTTTAGCGCGGCTATTTCCAAATCCGGGCCCACCACGTCGGCGTTGCTTTTGCGCCGTTGCGGCAACTTCCTCGGCTTCATCGTCGCCTTCTTCTTGCATGTTGGAGGCCTCCAACGTCCAGCGCTGCAAAAGCGAAGTGGTCTCATCTGTTTTTGGCAACGCGGTCTTCAGCGCGAATACAACTCGATGCCATAATTGCAAGTTGGCCAGCGTGGACTGATCGCGTTCAAGTTCGGTTTGCAAATCCGACACGTCCACATCCGCATTTTCCTTCTTGCGCTTTTGTATCAACGCCTCAACCGCTTGGCATTCCTTCACGCTGCCAATGCGGAATCCATTCACAATGGTCTCCGCGGAATTCACGGTGAACAAAAATCCCCAGAACAAAATGGTGAGCAGCAACGCGGCGATTGCGGAACGAGTGACGGTGCCAAGCAACGCGCTCATGGCGAACAAATAGGAATACAACAAAGTCACCAGCGGAATGGCTAGAAACAGGCCTGGCTCCCACGCTCCGCCGCGCAAGCCAATGACTAGAAAACTGGCCAAGCAAAACACGGCCATTTGCGCCGATGTGAACAGCAACCCCGCGGTGAATTTATAAATATATAAACGCCAACGCGGAATTGGCCGCGACAACATGTTCTCCACCACTCCGCTTGAAACCATTTCGGGAAACATTCCGGCGCTGCTGACCAACGCCAGCAAGCACGCCAACCAGCCCAGCCAAAATTTCACGCCCACAGAATTGAACATGAGCTTGTAGAACTCGGCGGGTGTGAACATGTTTGAATTCACAAACGGAACCTCAATGGTGAATCCAACTATGGTCACTCCCTGGTCGTTCAAACCGCCAATGCCAATGACCGCCACCACCAACAGCGACAAGATCATGGACAGCGTGAATAATTTCTTGGCCACAAGTTCGCGGTAGCCGTCAACTAAAATCGCGGTGAAGACCGTCATGAACCCGCTCCTGGCGGCGGCGCATTTCCCGTCAGCGGGTCAACGACAATTTTCATGAAAAGTTCTTCCAATCGCTGGCGCATTGGAATAAGAGAAATAATTTCACCGCCAGCCGCACGCGCCGCGTCAAGCGCGGGTTGCGCGGCGGCGGCATCCAAATCAGCAAACACATATTGATGGGTGCCGTTCGCCAGCATGGTTGGCGCGATATTCATGCCGCGAAATGGCAAACTCTTTCCAATTGCCGCGCCGTTACCAGCAACTTCCGCGCCTACACCAACGTTCATTGCCGTATTCGCACCCGCGCTTGAACTGGCCCCACCCCAACGAACCGTCAATTCCTGGCGCGAACCTTCCTTCTGCAAATCATCCATGCGACCTTGTTTCACAACACGGCCCTGCACCAAAATGGCCACGCGGTCGCACACTTGCTCGGCCTCTCCCAACAGATGGCTGTTCAAAAACACGGTGCGCCCTTCGCGGCGCATCTGAAGAAGCAGGTCGCGAATTTCAACGCGGCCGACCGGGTCCACGCCATCGGTTGGCTCGTCAAGAAAAACAATTTGCGGATCATTCACAAGCGCGGCCGCCAAACCCGCGCGCTGGCGCATGCCCTTTGAAAAAATATTCACGCGTCGGTCCATCCACTGTGCAAGTCCAACGCGATCCAACAATTCCGCGGCGCGCTTTTTCCTGGTGGCACGGTCCACGCCGGAAAGTGCGGCCACAAATTCCACGGCTTGCCGCGCCGTGAGATACGGCGCCAATCGATGTTGCTCCGGCAAATATCCAACTCGCGTCAATGTTTTCTTATCGCCAATCGGCTTGCCCAACATTTCGCCGCGCGCCACTGTTGGCTTGACCACGGTCAACAACACTTTCACAAGCGTGCTTTTTCCCGCACCGTTGGGACCAAGCAACCCAAATATTTCACCCGCGCCAACATGCAGCGACACATCGCGCAACGCATGCGTATTTCCGCTGTAGACCTTGGAAACACACTCAAGCGAAATCACATTTTGATTTTGGCTGACCACACAAGAGAGCGTACAAGCAACATCCCGGCGGAGGCCGTCGCCTCCGCCGGGATTCCTCCCACCGTTGCTTTAGCGACAACCTTCATTCATAAACCTATCCAACGTTGGCTTATGCGAAGCCGAGACACCGCGGACATCGATAATGTCACCGTTCAAACGCGTGACAATCACAGGTAGCGGCGCGTCGACGTGAATTGACCAATCACCAAACTCATTCGCAAACTCCATCACCCCTAAACCACGACGCATTGCCGCAATAGCGATGGTTTCCAAATCACCACTCACAATCACCTGCCAATTATTCGTGTTTGCAATTTGTCCCTCTAGAACCGCGCTATCCGCCAAATAATCGGCGGATATTCGGTACTCGGTGGATTGAAATTCCTCTGCAATTTCCTCATCAATTTGATTTTCCACAATCAAATATGAAGTTGGCTCTGGCTTGACGGGCTTCTTTGGGACAAAATACTGCCCCTCCACTTCCTGAATGATTTC
>CANJIC010000032.1 GCA_947474205.1 Planctomycetaceae bacterium
GCGCGGCCTATCAGCGCCACGCTTGAATTGATTGAGACCAATCCGACACATGAACCCAACACAAGTGCGGAAAAATCTTCGCGCAAAGGCGTCATGTCGTTGGATGTCAACGAAAAAAATTTGCTTGAAGATCCTGCCACCGCGCATCCCGATTTGACCTACGGTTGGAACGCCTACAGCGGAAATGGCGATGTGACGGCCGAGGTGGTGTACGCCAACTATGGCACCCAAGAAGATTTTGCAAAGTTGAAAGGTCTTGGCGTGGATGTCACGGGCAAGATTGTGCTTGCGCGATATGGCAAAATTTTTCGTGGATATAAAGCGCGTTTCGCGGAGCAAGCTGGCGCGGCGGGTTTAATTATTTTCACCGATCCATCTGATTCTGGATTTTCCAAAGGCGCCACGTGGCCTGGTGCTGGCGGTTGGGCCAACGACCTGTGCATTCAGCGCGGGACATTGAATACGTTGCCTTACCCCGGGGATCCAGGAACGCCGGGTGTGTACGCGGCCGACAATGTGATGCGCGACGATCCGCAAACTTTGGATCTGCCACGCATACCAGTGCAGCCAGTTGGGTACGCGGCCGCTGGCGCAATTCTTGCGCGCATGAAAGGAATAAATATTCCGGACGCCTCTTGGCAAGGTGGATTGAATTTTCCCTATCGATTGACTGGCGGCAGTGATTTGAAAGTGCATTTGGCAATCAAGCAAGAGAGATTTCTTGGCGCATCGGCGAATGTGGTGGCCATGGTTCAGGGTTGGCGAAGGCCGGATGAAGTGATTGTTGTGGGTTGTCACCATGATGCTTGGGGTTATGGAGCCGCGGATCCATGCGCGGGAACAATTTGTTTGCTCGAGGCCGCGCATTGCGTGGCGGAATTAATCAAGCAGGGAATTCGGCCGGAGCGATCCATCATTTTCGCGGCCTGGGGCGCGGAGGAGTTTGGCATCATCGGCAGCACCGAATGGGTTGAAGCACACGAAGCCGAGTTGGGCAGTCGAATTGTGGCCTATGTCAATCTTGACATGGCGGCAATGGGACCCAACTTATCCATGGCACTCACACCTGAATTAACGCAGGTAGCCAAGGATGCCGCCGCGCTTGTGCCAGCCGCAAGAAATCCCGCGGAAACATCATTGTCGGTGATGTTGAAGAATCAAAATCCAAACTCCATGTTCGCAACGCTCGGTGGGGGAAGCGATCATGTTGGGTTTGTCTGCCGCATGGTGGTGCCAGCAATTTCAATTTCCGCCGGTGGTGCGCAAGGGAATAGTTACCACAGCAATTACGACACCGTGGCGTGGTATCGCGCCACGGTTGGAGAGGATTATGAACCAGCTCTCATGGTGACACGCGCCACCCTGTCGTTCGTGGCTCTCATGTCAAATCAAAAAATGTTGCCTTATCAGTTCGGTGAAATCGGAAGGCTAGGAGTGGGCGCGCTTGATGAACTCTCTCAACTTGCTCAAACGGATCAGGAAAGATCCTTGGTGGAATCGCTTCGCCCAGCGCTTATGGCATTGCAGTCCAAGGGTGAATTGGTTGACATTGCGCTGCTTGAAAAACAGCCGATTGATGCGCGGGCGGATCAACGAATTCTTGGTGCATCGCGCAAATTCTTGAAGGCCTTCCAAGATCCAGCGGGCTTGGTTGGTCGGCCGTGGTACAAAAATATGTGGGTCGCGACAGATCCGCTCAATAGTTATGCGGCAAGTATTTTTCCAATGGTTCGAGAAGCTCTTCAAGTGCATGACCAAATACGTTTGGCTGAAGCGGTCAATCGAACCGCATTCTCCATACAGAAAGCCACCAGCTCCGTGGAATTGATGCTTGTTGCGTTTCAGGCAAACGAATTGCCTCGCTGATGGGCTTGCGTCAACATTGTGTCCAAGTGTCGTAAACTGAACACATGACACCGATGGGAACCGCAATCAATACCGTGTGGAGCGTGTGTGTTCTTGGAATGCTTTTGGCGACAGTGTCGCATGGTCAAACCGTGACTGCACCAAGTGGTCCGCTGCTTTCACCAGTGGTGGCCACTCCCGCGATCACGGTCACGCCGCCTTTGATTGACTTTGGCGCCATCAAGCCCGGGTCGCGCCAGAAGGGCGTGTTTCAAATTCATAATCACGGCGCGGCAATGATGAAAATTGAATCCGCGTTTCCAAGTTGCAAGTGCACCACCATTTCCGATATGGCTGGAAAAGAAATTCCACCTGGCGCCGAGGTGGAGTTGATCGCTTCGCTTGATGCGCCGCGAACTCCTGGCGAAAAAGATGCGAAAGTTTTTGTCAAGATAGTTGGAGTAGAGCAACCGCTGATTGCCAAGATGCAAGGCGTTGTGGAATTGCCATTGTCGGTGTACCCAGCGTTCATTGACGCGCTCAAGGGAAAGTCGAAGGGGGTGGTTGAAATTTCAAATCCAACCAAGGCGCCATTTCACATTCTTTCCTGTGATGGAGCAGCGCCTGAATTTGTCGACTTTGATCCAGCCAAAGACGCCGCGCGATCCACCTACCGCGTGCGTTGGGATTTTGCCATGGTGCCCAAAGGCAAACTTCAACAGTGGTGGTGCGTTGAAACAGATGTCGCGGATTGTCGGATTGTGCCATTTCGAATTCGCCATGAAAGCACGGGAATTCTCTTTGATTCCAAGTCGGATGAAAGGCGCTGGTTCATACCAGAAGCGATCGCTATTGCGGGGCAAATTGCGCTGAACAAACCTGTTGAACTTGAGGTTGAGATTGAATGCACGCTTCCACGGGGCAAGCCGCAGCCGCCTGGTTGGGACATGGTTCGTGGCATTGAGTCAAGGGATCCAGCGGTCAAGGTTGAACTTATTTCCAGCAAGCGCGAAGGTGATCGTGTTCGCATTCAGTTTCGTTTCACTGTGGAGAAATCCAACTCGCATTTTGTGTATGCGCCACTGTTCATTCAAACCGATACTGGCAGCGGACGATTTTTTGTCGCCGCGGTGGTGGCTCAGTGACGCTTGTTGATATTGATCACTTGGGCGCGGCGGGGGTGGCTAATCTTTTATTGCGCGCCACGGACATAGTGCGCAAAGATCCCAAGAGGCGAGGTTCCTGCGTTCATCTTGGAAATGTTGGGCGGCTTCTTGTGACTGGTGATTTGCATGACAACCCAATTCATTTTGTGAAGGTGGTTGCGTTCGCCCAATTGGAGGACCCACATAATTACCTCATACTTCATGAATTAATTCACGGCGAGCATTTGACCTACGACACGGATATGAGTTGGCGCATGTTGGCGAAGGCGGCCAAATTAATTGAACAATATCCCGGACAAGTTCATGTGATGTTGGCAAATCATGAGTTGGCGCAGGCGTTTGATCAGCTTGTTAGCAAGGGAGCGGGGGAAAATACGGCTCTTTTTCGCGCCGGACTGGATTTTATTTTTGGTGACGAGGCGGACATTGTGGATCAGGCCATACGCGTTTTTATTCGCGCGTTGCCGCTGGCGGTACAAACTGAAAATGGGTTGATGTGTTCCCACTCGCTTCCAAGCGTGTTGGATATGAAATCATTCGACACGGGAATTCTTGATCGCGCTTTGCAGGAGAGCGACTACGCACTTCGCAGCGGCAGCGCATGGCAGATGACATGGGGACGGAATCAAAATCCAGAGCAGTTGGCGGCGCTCGCGGCCACTTGGGGCGTGAAAGTTTTTATCGCGGGACACGCGGCGGTGCCTGAAGGCGCCGTGGCCGCCGGTCCGCAACTTGTGCTCATCAATTCAGACCACGATCGCGGGGTTGTTCTGCCTGTGCAACTGTCAAGCGAAATATCCAACGCGCAAGACCTTGTCTTGTTGATAGTCCCAATCGGTTCCATAGGGGAATTGCCTGGTGTTTGAATTCGTTTTGAATTCATATTTAGTGAATGCAAGGATGTCGCCATGAACGCTCGCCATATGTTGTTGGCGTTTGAGACCTCGCAGAGAAATTCATCAGTGGCGGTGGGCGCGCTTTCCATTGGCGCTGATTGCGATGATGTGGTGAGTGAATCCATTGATACAAGTGATCGATTAGTTGAGGATGTTTTGCCCGCAATTGAACGACTTTGCGCCCGCGCTGGAATTACGCGTGAGCACATTGGCGCGGTCGCGTTGAATGGGGGACCTGGAGGTTTTTCAGGGCTACGAATAGCCCACGCCGCGGCGCAGGTGATCGCTGAATCGATGTCCATTCCAATTCTGCAAATTTCAGCGGCCGTTGTGGCCAAGGAATCGGCAAGAGACGCGGGTCTACTCACTGCCAAGCAAACGGTGTGGGTTGCATTGGCCGCCAAAAACGACGGATGCTGGATGGCAAAAGTTTCCAATGGGACTTTGGAAAGTATGTATCCAGAAGAAGTTGCCGTTCGAACAATCGCACAGTGGCCATTGAAGTCGGGAGATGTTCTGATAGCCGATGAGCACTTGCCCGAGAGTTGGCGTGCGAGAGCGCTTGAATTAAATATTAAAATCATTGCGCTTGAACCCACCGCGGCCGCGGTGCTTCGGGTTGCGCGGCGAATGTTGGCGGCGCATGTAACAATTGAGCCCGAGCACGCCCTTGTGGTGTATCCACGGGAAGCCGAAGCGGTGCGACTGTGGCGCGAGCGACACGGAACACCCTGAGCAGACCGCACAGACGGAACTTCATCCGCGTTTATGGGGGCTTCGGTGCATCAGTTGCCCTGTGTTTGAGCCGATTCCATTCACGCCATGGAATTCAATTTCTCACAATCTTCATCACACAATCCAACAGGTCGATTGCTTGTGGCGGGCGACTGCACCAACTGGTCCACGTTGGTCGCGCCGCTAGTGGAACAGGGATTTCAAGTTGAAATGGTTTCGGATGTGGAACGCGCCGGCATTCGTTGCGTGGAGCAAGTTGTGGACGCGGTCGTCATTGATCTGTCCCAGCAGATTGATGAAATTTCAAAGGCGATTCGATTGCTTCGGTCCGTTTCTCATTACACAAAAATTGTGGTGCTGTGTGAGTCGACCCATGATGTTCCACCCACGCTCACGGCGTATGACAATTTGCAAAGTGTTGTTTCCGATGTTTCGCCTAACGATTTTATGCACATCATGCGAACAGCGGTGCGTGTCGCGCGACTGAGTCGAGAGCGCAAAGATAGAATTCAAACCTTGAAGTCCTTGGTGACGCAGGTGCAAGATTCAAGCAACACAACGGCTGACCTGGAAAAATTATTGCGAGTTTTGCAAGAGCAGAACCCGCGGTCGTCATTTCCACGCTTGAAGTTGCCAGAGATTGAAACTCTGACGGAGGTATTGGCCTGCTCGCTCGATCCATTGACGGCGTCGCGCGCGGCGGTTGATTTTATTGAGCGATGCTTGCCAGGTGCGATGATTGTTTCTTGGCTGGTTGGACCAGATTCCAAAACTGGACTTGCGTCGTGCGCAGGCAATGGCGGAACCAACGCCATTCTGGCGGCACGATTATTGAGCGATATTGAAACCCTTCAACTTCCGCGTGTTTTGCGCGAAAAACAGCCACTTTTGGTGGATGATGTCCGCCAATTTGTTGGGTCAACTGAGTTCGAATTATTCGCTGGACGGTGGGCCATGCTGGCTCCATGCCACGCCAATGGCGAATGCTTCGCGGGCATCTTGATTGTGGGACCAGTGGGAAGTCGACCAACACAGGCGGAGCAGGGTCTTGGAGATGTTTGCAGCGCGTTGGCGGCGCAACTCTCATTTGACGCGCGCATTCACCGCCGAATTTTTCCTGAGTGGCCGCAAGATGTGTCAGAGGACGATTCGGATTTATTTGGTTGAGTTGATCGGATTCAAACGCGCCAACGAAGTTTGACCCGCATACACGCGTGTGCCTTCGCGCACCAAACTTGTAGCCTCATCGGGTTGCGGCACAATCAACTCGGTGGTTGAACCAAATTGAATCATTCCATAGCGTTGACCACGAAGCAATCGATCCCCAATTTTCACACGACACACAATTCGCCTGGCGATCGCTCCTGAAATTTGCCGAATGCCATAGTCGCGGCCATCATCGAGGCGAAGAGTCAGTAAAAGATTTTCGTTTACGCGCGCGCCCGCCGCCATTCGCGCGTCCAGATAGCGACCAGGTTGGTGACGCATCTGAATCACGGTGCCATCTTGCGCCGCGCGATTGATGTGCACATCCAGCACGCTGAGAAAAATTCGGATGACAAGCGCGGGCCCATTGGTCGCCTCATGATGCGCCACTCGAATCACGGCGCTTATGGTTCCGTCGGCGGGACTTAAGAAAATATGGGGATCCTGGGTCTGCGCTTGACGCGGAGGATCGCGAAAAAACGCCGCAAAACATAGCCAAATCAACAACAATATCGCCGCCGGAATCCACCACATTGTTTCGCCGGCTTGCGCCAACCAAGAACATGCGCCAACAATAGGCAACATAATGATGGCTGTGGGAAGCCACTGGTTCGTTCCATATTTGGTCAGCATTGAAATGAAGTCCGCTTACTCGGTTGCTTTGCCAACAAAGAACCCAATAGCGCCACAGATCGCGATCGCTCCTGCGTAGCCCCCGGTCCACATCATCCAATCTTGAGCAAACATAATCGCAAGATCGGGTGTGCCCCCGAGTGCTTTCACCACCAGCATTGCGGAGGTGGCGGTGAGCCCCACGATTGCGGGAACCAGAAGTCCAATGGTCAAGCCGCTCCAAGAGCCGCTGTAAATTTCGTTTCCAACCATGGCCGCGGCAGCGAAGGCGGGCGCGGTTGCCGTTGAAGATCCAATGGAGGCGTTGGAGGCTTCATGAACTCCGCTTTCACTTGATGCGCCACCAAATATGCCACTCGCATTTTTTGGGGCCTCATCATCGCCTTGGAAGGCCTCATCCATAAGAGCCGCGCCCATTTGGCTGTCATCACTTTCTTGCGTGAGATCCAAAAGGCCGCTTCCAGAACTCGGTTGATCCAAATTAATCTTGTCGGCTTCCAACCCTCCCGAACCACCAATCGCGCTGTCAACTCGGCTATCAAATCCAATGGCGCTTCCTTCACGGCTATCTTCAATTGTTTGATCAAAGTTATTTTCGCTTGTTTTTGCGGCAATTTGTGCTGGACTTGTAGAAGGATTGCCTTCACCATTGTCTTCTAGGGTGAGATCATCTAGGCCAAAAGTCATTTCTTCTTTAGCGGCAATTTTCACAGTCTCGATCTTTTTCGGAGTTGGAACCGGCTCAATGGAGTCATCTAAATCAAGTTCAAGGGTTTGTGAATTATCTTCATCGTTGGGAAGCATGGAACTTGTGACCGCCGATTGAGCGGCGGATTCGGCGGGACTATCGGAATCCAGATCAAGCTCTAAAGCAAGTTCATTTCCTTCAGGTTGGGTGTCCTGCGCAATGGCGGGTATCTGCGCGCTTGCCATTGAGCCAAGTTCAAGAACTAAATCATCTTCAACCGCTAGCGGCGCATTGAGTCCTACAGGACTTTCATTCATTGGCGAATGCGCAATAGCGGGGGACATGGAGTCGGATAGATCAAGTTCAAAGCTGCCGCTACCACCTGTCAAATTGTGAATATCAGAACCCAAGTTGATGTCCACATCGCTTTCGCTAAGACTGTTGACATCTTCCACCTTCAATTTTAATTGATCTTGATCGCGAAATTCGCGCAACTTTCCAGACTTGATCAAATCCATAAGTTCAGCCTCGCTCTTTTCAAGCTTGGCGCACGCTTCTTCAATGGTGTAGAAAATTTTTGCCATAACAGGGGGTCTAGATTTGTATGCCGAACGGTGGTCGGATAGGGTAAATGGATAGCGTCAGAGTCGCAAGGGAGTATTCGCTCAAGTGATCAGAAAGGTTGCCAAACAAGTGCCGGTTCCTTTGGGCGCAATTCGGCGTTTAGAGGCTTGGTTTCCGCTTGTTTTACGCGATCTTCCATGGCGAAAACAGCGCACGCCTTGGCGTGTATTTGTGAGCGAAGTCATGCTGCAACAAACGCAGGCAAGCCGAGTTGCGGAAAAATTTCCAGCATTTGTGAGGCGGTTTCCAAACCCCAAGCGCCTGGCCCGTGCGTGCGAGCAGGACGTTCTTGCTCTGTGGCAGGGGTTGGGCTATTACCGGCGCGCAAAAAATTTGCATGCGGCGGCAAAAATAATTACAACGCGTTGTCGTGGGCGGGTTCCGCGCACTTCGCTCGAGTTGCAATCGCTTCCAGGAATTGGTCGCTACTCGGCGGGGGCCATTGCCAGCATTGCGTTTGACAAGGTGGAGCCCATTGTCGATGGCAATGTCGCGCGCGTGTTGTCGCGCTTGGCGGATCGGCGTGAAAGCGCCAAAGGCAAAGTGGCTGATGAATGGTTGTGGAGCGCCGCAGAAAAATGTGTGCGCGCCGCGAAATCACCAGCGGTGTTGAACGAGGCGTTGATGGAATTGGGAGCGACCGTGTGCGTTCCTAAAAATCCGCGCTGTGCGCAGTGCCCTGTGCGCGCTTGTTGCGCCGCGTTCAAAGCCAACTCGCAGGAATTTGTTCCGTTGAAACAATCCGCCGCGCCAAAACGCACGGTTGTGCACCATGCGTTGGTGGAGATTCGCGGCTCAAGCATGGGCATGATCACGCGGCCCGCCACAGGATTGTGGGCGGGAATGTTGTCGCCGCCGGTTGTTGAATGTGTACAGGTGTTACGACCGGCGAAATTGCTGGCCGAGATGCGGGAAGTAAAACGCATTGAGAAATTCCGTGGCGAGTTCACATTTCTCACCACGCATCGCGCCATACGCTTTCGCGTGTATGTGGCAACGTTTCATTCCCATGTCAAATTACGCTGGATTTCATTGAAAAAACTAGAGCACTACGCCGTCAGCAACGCGGTGTTGAAAATAGCCAAGACGGCGGTGGAAAAATAAATGCGCGGACTCGCTAAAGTGGTGGGCGTGCACACATTTACCACACTTTCAAAACGCGGCGTTGTTATGGCAACCCTGTTGTGCGCCGCATGCACAAAGCCAGCGCCCATTGTGCAATCTAACGAAGTTTTTCCTGGCGATCTTGCCAGTGTCAACCGTGAATTGACTTCCGACGAGTCGCAGCGCGTGCTCAACGCAATGGCATCCACGCGCTCGCAGAAAGATATTGACAACACGCGGCCGTTGCAGACATCAAGCGTGGGACGATGGTCGGATGTCTATCAAGCTGCGGTGATTGGATCTAGAAAAGTTGAAATGGCCGTGATTGCGCAATTTGTGCAACCAGACGGATTGCGTTTCACCATTCTGACATTGAACAATGACCAAGGTGAACTTGTGGTCAAGGGCGACTCTACGCAAGGCGTGCTGAGTGCCAGCGCCACATTGGGATTGTTTGGCGAGCGGACCAAGGACGCGGATGCGCTTGTGAATTCTTTTAATTCGCAACTACATGAGTTGGGCGCCATTGCGCGCCCCTCCCAAGCGCCTCCAATTGCCGCCGCCACTGAATAATGTGGCCAAGGCGCGAAAGCCGCCACTATGAAATAAGTGTCGGCGCTTCTCGAGCCAAGTCTGGAAAAAGTTTTTCAACCATGCGCGCGGCGCGCAATAATTTTGCGTCGGCGAATGCGGGCGCTTGCAAGTGAAGGCCAATCGGCAGCGAGCGCGCGCCCTCGGTGGCAAAGCCAATTGGCAGCGAAATTGCGGGTAAACCAGCGATATTTGTGTTCACGGTATAGACATCGCACAGATACATTTTCAGCGGATCGCTCATGCCGCCAAACGCGAATGCGGGTGACGGACTCGCGGGTCCAGCAATGACATCGCACTTGGCGAAAGCGTTGTCAAACTCCGCCTTGATCAGTCGGCGCACGCGCAACGCGCGGCCGTAGTAGGCGTCGTAATAACCGGAGCTCAACACATAGGTTCCAAGCATGATGCGCCGCTGCACTTCAGGACCAAATCCCTCGGCGCGACTTCGCGAGTAGAGCGTGTCCAAACTTTCACCGGTCTTCAACGCGGCGCGGTGGCCATATCGAATGCCATCAAAGCGCGCCAAGTTTCCACTGGCCTCCGCGGGGGCAATGACGTAGTAGGTGCTGATACCAATGTCTGTCAGCGGCAGATCCACTTCAACCAAAGTGGCGCCTAATTTTTGCAGTCGATGCAGCGCGTCGTTCACGCATGCGTTCACCGCGGCATCATTGGCATCGCTTAAATATTGTTTGGGCACGCCAATTCGAAGGCCTGCGATTGGAGTTTCCAAATCCTTCATTGGGTCTTCCACTTTCAGATCGGCGGTGGTGCTGTCGCGATCATCAATGCCAGCCATGACTTGGTAGGTCAGCGCAGCGTCACGCACACTGCGGGTCAGCGGACCAACTTGATCAAGGCTGCTTCCAAAGGCCACCAAGCCGTAGCGACTAATGCGACCGTAGGTTGGTTTGAAGCCAACGCAACCACACAAAGAAGCGGGTTGACGAATGCTGCCGCCCGTGTCACTTCCTAGCGAAAAACCGCATAAACCAGCGGCCGCGGCCACGGCGCTACCGCCGCTGGAGCCACCGGGAACGCGCGTTGTGTCCCATGGATTTTTCACCGGTCCCCACGCGCAATGTTCCGTGCTGGAGCCCATGGCGAATTCATCCATGTTTGTTTTTCCAATCACCACCGCGCCCGCGGCTTGAAGTCGCTCAACACACGTGGCGGTGAAGGGCGAGCGATAGTGCTGCAACATTTTGCTTGAGCACGTTGTGCGGCCAACTTTGGTGGCCAAATTATCTTTCACGGCAACGGGTACGCCTGCAAGCGGACCAGGATATTTTCCCGCTTTCACTTGTGCGTCAACAGCGCGCGCAGCTTCCAAGGCTTCGCTTTCAAAGAGTTCGTGAAACGCGTTCAGTGATGCGTTTGCAGTTTGCGCGCGACTAATAAAATCTTTTGTGATTTGCTCGGCCGACATTTTGCCAGAACGCACCGCGTCGGCAATTGAGACGGCGTCCATCATTGGCGCGCTCATGAATTTTCCTCCGCCAGAACTTTTGGAACCGCGATGAAGCGACCCTCAACAGCGGGGGCATTCATGAATAATTCTTCCAATGAAAGCGTGGCGCCTGGCGCGTCGGCCGCAAGTCGATTGGTGGAATCCACCGGACTTGTCAGAGGCTCAATACCATCCACATTGATGGCCTTCAACTTGGCCACATGGCCCAGGACATTGGCCAGTTCGCCGCGATACTGTTCAAGTTGTGCGGGCGCAATTTCCAGCCGAGCCAATTTGGCGACATGGGCTGTTTCCTCGATCGAAAGTGTGTGTTTCTCTGTCACGCGTTTGAGTGTAACCAAGCCCGGCGCAAGGTCGGCTAGATTCCGTGCATGGCAGATCGCAAACAACGTTTCACTGGTCCCATTGTTGGTGTTGATTTGGGCGGCACCAACATGAGCATTGGTGTGATTGATGAAAAAGGAAAAATTGTTGGGCGTTCACGCCGCAAGACCAAGGCCGCCGAGGGCCGCGAGAAAGTCATCGCCAGAATGGTGGAGGGCATTGAGCGCGCGTGTGAAGACGCAAAGCTTTCCATGAAAGATATTGAGGCCGCCGGCATTGGCGCGCCAAGCGCGGTGGACTGGGACAAGGGCAGCGTGATTCACGCGGGCAATCTTGGATGGAAAAAAGTTCCGCTGCGCGACATCATGTCTAAAAAGTTGGACATGCCCGTGGTGGTTGACAACGATGTGAATGTGGCCGCATTTGGTGAAAGCCGTTTGGGCGCCGGCAAAAATCGTGGCGACTTGTTGGCCATGTGGATCGGAACCGGGATTGGCGGCGGAATGATTCTGAATGGAAAATTATGGCGCGGACCGTTTCACACCGCCGGCGAAGTTGGGCATGTTGTGCTTTTCCCAGGCGCAGGTCCGGGTCATCGAACGCTGGAAGATCACTGCAGCCGAACGGCTTTGGTGCGCAGCATGATGATGTTGCTTGGGCACTATCCCGACAGTATGTTGCGTGAATTTTTGAACAAGGAAAAAGACGACGAAGGCAAGCCCGATCCATCCGCGATTGGAAGCAGCGTGCTGGCGGAGTGCTATTCCAAAGGCGATCCGCTTGTGCGCAAGGTTGTGGATGCGTCGGCCGAATTGCTGGGTTTGACCATTGCCAATCTGATTACGGTGATGAGTTTGCAAACCGTGGTGCTGGGCGGCGGCGTGTCCGAGGCGCTTGGAAAACCATATCTGTACCGCGTGCGCGAGAGTTTTGAACGCGTTGTTTTTCCGCAAACATTGCAGCGCTGCGAAATTGTTCCAAGTCAATTGGGCGATGACGCCGGCATGTTGGGCGCGGCGCTTCTGGCGCGTGAAACATTGAGCGAAGAAAAATAAGCCCGCCCAAGTTGCACCAATGATTTTTGGCGTCGCGTCCGCGTTTTATTTTTATGCGCAGTGAAGAAATAGAATCGCGTGGGATTGAGCGCGATAGCTGCGGCAAATTTTTTTATGCGCAACGCAGCGGATGTTGATCACGCTTGCTCACCAGCAAACGCACCTGCGGCACATGTGGTTGCAATTGTTTGGCAAAGTGCGGCATAAACCCGCGCTCGGAATTTGTGTGGCCAAGCAAAATCATGTCGCAATTCATTTCGCGCGCGTGGATCACATCGTGGTGCTTGGCCTCGCCGGTGACCATGAGCGTACAGCCGGCTTCGATTGCCATTGTCAGCAAACTGGCGCCCGAGCCAGGAACCACCGCGATCAGTTTGTGTTTGCGGGACTTTTTCAATTCGCAATACGCAACATCGCCAGCGGAAAGTCGTAGCGAAGTTCGGAGTTGTTTTGCGATGGCGTTGGTTGCGCGCGGCTTGATAATCGTAAGCGCGCGGCCCTGGCCATGAATTTGTGGCTTGCCCGCAATCGGCGCGCGTGCTCGCGCTTGATTCAACATGCGCTCACTCGGCGCCTCTTGCGTAGGCGAATGAAATTGCGCGCATGGCTCCAACGCCACACGCGCGCCCGTGTCGATCAAGTCCGCCAACCAATCGGTCATGCCGCCACACACCGCGTCAAGCGCCGTATGCGGCGACAAGATCGCGATCTTGTTCTCCGCGCAACGCAGCAAGATTTGCTCATGCGCATGCATAGCCGTGAGTTGTTTCAGCGGCTCAAAAATAGGCGGGTGATACGCAATAATCGCCTGGCATTTGGCTGCAATCGCCTCATCCAGCACGGCGTGTGTCAGGTCAATGGTCAGCAACGCGCGCCGAAGTTCCCGCGATGGATCACCAAGCAA
>CANJIC010000033.1 GCA_947474205.1 Planctomycetaceae bacterium
CGAAGCAGTCCGCGATCGGCCTCGCTCAGCGTGTTCAATGATTCGGCGTCAATCACCGCTCGTTGTCCGCGCAATAATTGTGTCAAAGGAATGCGGGCGCCATCACCTGTTCCATTCATTTGAAGTGTTGAGGAAAGAACGACCATTGACCATGTAGTGTATGAATGCTGCGCGCAAGGAGCAAGAACAAATTGGATAACTTCAGAAAGAACGTGTGACAACTATTTCATTTAGTTGGAGCAGAGACCGCGGAACTTTTTTCAAAAAATAGACGTGGGGAAGTTATTTTAAACCGGAAGGAGACACATGGACCAATCAGCGGAGGATTATCAAAAGTATTGGGTTCAAGCATGGTCGGATCCAAATTCAACATGGGTTCAATGGTGGCGTTCAGGGTCCAAATCACATTTGAAGCCGGCAACGTCGCACCTAATTGCGGGGCGTCACTGTTGGAAATAGTCAAGGCGACGGGACGGCCAAAATTATTTTTATTGTCAACTGATATGCACTGAAATTGAACTTCTTTATTTGAATTGCCAATGGTGTTCATTTCAGTGATTCGGCCTCGCCACACAATTGGATATTTGCTGCGATTGATCATGTCGAGCCAACCCTTGGCTTTTCCAAGATAAGATTTACGCGTCGATTCGGTGTCCGTCTCTTGCGGAAGGGGGACGCGGTTTTGATTCATATCCTCACTGAATTTTTTCTGAAAGAAATCCAAGACCGCGATTGGATTCCCCATTAAATCTGTGGTTGGATCCAGTGGAGTCGACGCGCGTGGCGTCGGGGTGGTGGTCTTCAAAGACGCGCCCTCGAGTTCCTTGATGCGCTTCTGAGCCGCCGCAAGATCGTCACGCAACTTTTGATTTTCCGTCTGCACGGCCAGCAATTTTTCAGCGTCCGTCTGCACGGTCTGCATCGCGTTGGCTGTGCGAGCCGTGGAGGCGAAAAGAATTGCGCAAAGAAAAATGGCTTTCATATTCCTGATAATCCTACCCATTCGAAATAGCCATGTGTTTGTTGGCTATCCTTAATAAGATGACCGCTGTCCATCAACTAGTTGAGCGCACGCGTCGAAGATTGCAAGTGAGCCAATCACTTGATGTCGCCGCGTTGGCCTTGCCGGTGGCGGGGTGCGCAGTGGTGTTTGGGATCATTGTTTCACGTTTGTTTTTGCCATCGCCGCTGTCCTCGTTGAGCAGCATGATTGCGCTTGGGGCGGCTGTGTTCGCCGCATATTGCGCGCTGCTTTTTTCGCGTCGCGCTTGGCCAACGCGCGCCAGCGCCGCCGCGCAATTGGATGAGCGATTGCATTTGGCCAGCCGAATATCCACGGCGATGTCCGTGCAGTCCTTCTCCGACGATTTTTCCAAAGCCGCCGTGGCCGACGCAAATCGCGTGGCGCTTGATGTGAAAACCAAAAACATGGCGCGCCAAGCGTTCGCATTTCACTTTGGCGCCCAGTGGAACTACAGCGCAGCCACCGCGCTTGTGGTCGCGGTCACTTGGCTGTTCATTCCAACGTGGAATGTGTCCAATACAAAAAAAGATTCCCAATCACAGCAGGACGCGACCTCACTTGAGAAAGCCGCCGCCGCGGAGGCTCATTTAAACGACGCCATGCAAAGCGCAATGGAACTTGCGGCGCTTGATGAATCCATCGCCCAAGCTTTGGAATCATCGAAGCAAATTCTTGATCAATCAAATCCACAAATGGCGTCGCCCGCGCAACGCGAGGCGCGCGCGTTTGCGCAACAAGCGTTGTTGGCGGCGGCGCTTGAAAATGCCAGTCAAGCGGATTCATTGGAGTCCAACCAATCGCTCAAGGACGCGCTTTCAGAATTGCCACTGTCCCAAGGTGAGGAGCGTGAATTGTTGGCGGCATTGAAGCGTGGCGATTTTGAAGCCGCCGCAAAAGAGGCGCAGAAACTGGCTGATAAAGCCAATAGTGCAAATCCCGCCGACGCAGCCGCGGCCAAGCAGGCGTTGGAAAAAGTGGCCGCCGCATTGAACAAGCAAGGCGCCGCCGAGGCGGCCAAAGCCAATCAAAAAACTGCCAACGCCAACCAGAAATCTGGTTCCAAGCCAACCTCAGCTTCCATGAAGAAAGCCATGTCCAGCAGCCAGCACTGCAACGCCATGGGCAAAGCTTGCCAAGAGGCGGCTGGTGGCAACATAAAAAATTTAATGGACTTGATGAAGAAAGGATCGACCGCGTCAAGTCAAAAAAACAGTTTGTACAAATCGCTTGCGGCATGTCGAAATCCTGGATCAAAGCAAGGCGGATCGCGTGCGGGTTCTGGTCAATCCACTCCCAAACTTGCGGATGAACCCGACTCACGCGCAACACAATTCAACAGTGAGGACATGATGAGCGAGTCCCAAGACATTGACGCCGAGCCCATTGCGCGCGACTTTGTCCAAGGCAGTGGAACCCGTGGCGAAGTGGCCACACGCACACTCACGGTGATTGAGCATCAAGTGCAAGCGGGACTAGAGGAGGGCTCCGAAGAGGATCAAGTTCCTGCCGCATTGCGTGAGGCGCATCAAAAATATTTCTCGCAGTGGAAAACAAAAATTGACGCCGCCAAATCAAATTCTGATGTTCAGCAAGCCACTCCTTCAACGGCTCCACAAACTAAACCCGCCGCCAACGCGCCAATCGTGCCACCCAAGGCACCGTAGCGGTATGACAGAAACTCTACAAAACAAGGCATTCCGTGTGGATTTCATTTGAACACCCCAGTTGGCTGATGTTGCTTGCGGTGATAGCGCCAATTTGGTTCATGGCGTTTCACGGCTTGGATTTTTTGGTTTCAACCCGCGCCGTGGTGACGGCCTGCGTGCGCAGCCTAGTGATCGTGCTGCTTGTGGCGGCGTTGTCGCAACCAAGTTTGGTTGAAACAAGCGACGGAATTTCCGTGGTGGTGGTCGCGGATGCAAGTCGATCCATTCCTGTCGCCACGCGCGCCGCCGCGCAAGCATGGTTGCAAGATCGTGCGAAGTCTCGATCAAGCGCGCGCGATCGATTGGGCGTGGTGACATTCGCCAAGAGCGCCGAGATTGCCAGCAAGCCAGAGGCGGCGTCAAAAATAAATATCATGTCGCATGCGGATGACGCCATTGGCAGCGATTTGGCGGCGGGAGTGCGAATGGCCATGGCGCTTATGCCGCGCGACACACGCAACCGCATTGTGCTTCTTAGCGATGGCAACGAAACATCCGGAAATATTGTGGAAGCCGCCTTGGTCGCGCGCGCCGCTGGTGTTGCCATTGATGTTGTGCCGTTGCAAGTGTCCGTGACCAATGACACCATGGTGGAGTCGCTGCGCGCTCCTACGCGCGCGCGTCGCGGGCAAAGCGTTGACGCCAAAATGATCATCCGCGCGCAGAAGCCAATTGACGGGCGAATTCGCTTTGAAATTGATGGCGAAGCAATTGACCTTGATTCCAAAAACATCAGCAACGCCATGGTCGTGCACTTGGACACGGGGCCCAATGTCATCACTATTCCAGTGGCGCTGCCGCGCTCCGGTGTGGTTCGCATGAAGGCCATCTTTGAGCCGCTTGATCCAACCGCTGACGCCATACCGGAAAATAATGTCGCCTCCGCGCTCACATTTGTTTCTGGCGAGGGGCGAGTTCTTATTGTGGATGATTCCGGCGCGGAGACGCAGGCCTTCGCCCAAGCGTTGCGCGCCAGCCAACTTGATGTTCAAGTTGCAAACGCAACTGTCTTGGCGGATCCCACCGTCGCGGGAAGTTACGACGCCATTGTGCTGGCCAATATCGCGCGTTGGAACTTGGATCAAGCCGCCGACCGCTCGCTTGAAATCGCGGTGCATGATTTAGGAGTTGGTCTTCTTATGCTTGGTGGCGATCATTCATTTGGCGCCGGTGGTTGGACTGACAGTGAAACCGCCAAAGCGCTTCCGGTGGAAATGAATCCACCGCAAGAGCGGCAACTTCCTCGCGGCGCGTTGGCATTGATCATTGATTGCTCGGGCTCCATGGCGAGTCCGATTTCCGGCAGCAACATGGATCAACAACAATGCGCAAATGAGGCTGCAATTGCAGGTATTCGCACTTTAACCGCGGGTGATCAAGTGACCGTGATTGCCTTTGATGATTCAGCCGCGGTGGTAGTGCCGTTGATGAATGTTGAGAACCCAGACGCCATCGCAAAACAAATTCGCCGCATTGTTCCGCGTGGTGGAACAAATTTATTTCCCGCGATTGATTTGGCCGCCAAGGAACTTGAAGGTTCAAAACAATCGGTGAAACATATTGTGATTTTGACTGACGGGCAAACCATGGGCGATCCCGCCGATGGCATTCGCATGGTGCAAATATTGGCGCGCAAAGGAATTTCTGTCTCAACTGTTTCCATTGGCGATTCCACCAATGATCCGCTGCTGGTTGATATGGCCAAGGTTGGCGGCGGCCGCTGCTATCCAGTGAAGTCGCAGAACGCGCAACTTGTGTTGCCGCAAATCTTCATCAAGGAAGCCACCATTCTCAATCGAAGTTTGTTGGCGGAAGGTTCGTTCGCGCCAAGCGTGGGTGGTCAAAGTCCCCCAGGAATTCCAATTTCAAATTCCCTGCCGCAACTTGCGGGGTATGTCATTACCGCGCCGAGAGGCGGACTTGCGCAAAATGCATTGGTGCTTGCAAGCAAGGACAATGCCGATCCGCTATTTGCATGGTGGAATTATGGAGTGGGTCGTTCGGCCGCGTTCACCAGCGATCTTTCATCGCGATGGGGATCGGGTTGGGTCGCGTGGAGCGGCTATCAACCTTGGTGCGCTGGGTTGACGCGTTGGTTGTTGCGTCAAAGCGCGCCCATTGACACGTCGTTGACAACGCAACTTGATGGTGACGACGCGCTTGTTGAACTTTCAATTCGTGATGACGCGCAATCGTCCGCTTCAACCACCGTGGCCACAGCGAAAGTGTTGGCTCCTGATGGTTCCTTGCTCAACGTGCCGCTGCGACAAGTTGCCCCTGGAAGATGGTCTGCCAAATTTCCAACCGACGCCTCGGGCGCGTATTTGGTGAACGCGGCGTTGCAACAAGGCGCAAGTGAAAGGACCGTGTTTGTGCAGGCCGCGGTGAATGTTTCGTATCCGCGCGAGTTTCGATTTCAGCGCGAAGATCTTCCCAAATTGCAGCAGGTGGCGCAAAGTTCAGGGGGCCGCGTTTTGCAACTGGGCGACACCAGCGTCCAATTATTTGAAGCCGGTGGAACACTTCCAGCTCAATCCCTGCGCCAAGTGTGGGACCTTCTTTTGTACGCCGCCACGTTGCTGTTTATTGTTGATGTTGCCGCGCGTCGATTGGTGTTTGAAAAACGCGCTGTTGGCGCGCGCAACAAAGTTGTTGTTGGACAAGTGGCGCAAGCTTGGAGGACGGCAAGAAATCGCGCCGCCGCCGACATGGCGCAAGCTGGTGCGTCTGCGGGCTCAGTTACGGCGCGCGTGGAGAATGGCGCGGTGAAGGACCGCGGCAATTCCAACCTTGATTTAAATTTGCCACAATCCCAAGAGAGTGAAGTTGACAACTCCGATCAAACCACAGTCGTTGAATTGGAAGTTCCACTGGAACAACTGTCGCCACTTGAGCGTTTGCGAGAAGCCAAACGACGCGCGCGCGTTGATGGCGCATCCAAAAATCAGGGGCCACCAACATGAGCGAAGTGGCCAACAAAAACCGTGATATTCCGGCGGAATGCGAGGCATTTCGCAACATGGCTTTGGACTGGAAAAATTCCATTTGCACGCGCATTGTGGGTCTTGGTGACTCGCTGGAGCACACCCTGTGGTGCCTGCTTGCCAATGGCCACATTCTTTTGGAGGGTGTGCCCGGCCTTGGAAAAACATTGTTGGTGCAAACCATTTCGCAATCCGCGGGACTTCGCTCCGCGCGCATTCAATGCACTCCAGACTTAATGCCCGCGGATGTTCTGGGCACAACGGTGTTGGTGGAGGATCTTGTGCATGGTCGACGCGAGCATCGATTTCGTCCAGGGCCAGTCTTCACCAATATTCTTTTAGCCGATGAGCTCAATCGCGCGACTCCGCGCACGCAGTCAGCGTTGCTAGAGGCCATGCAAGAGCGATCGGTGACGGTGGGCGGCACCACGCACGCGCTAGAAAAACCATTCTTAGTCTTGGCCACGCAAAATCCAATCGAGCAAGAGGGAACGCATCCGCTTCCAGAGGCGCAACTGGATCGCTTCATGGCGAAGATAGAAGTTCCGTCGCCATCACGCGAAGCGCTGCGGACAATTCTTGAGCGCACCACAAGCCAGCCATTGCCGCCGTTAAGCGCCACCATCAACGCCAGCACATTGATCGCGGCGCAGGGGTTGGCCAAAGAGGTCATCGCCGCGCCGCATGTCATGGATTGGGCCATTCGTTTGGTGCTTTCAACCCAGCCACATTCCCCGTATTTCACAGCAAAAACAAAGCGATTTATTCGCTGCGGCGCCAGTCCGCGCGCCGCGCAATCCATGATCGCCATGGGCAAAGTGCGCGCCTTGCTTGCGGGTCGTTACGCCTTGGCCATTGATGATTTGCGCGCCGTGGCGTTGCCCGCGCTTCGACATCGTTTGGCGTTGACCTTTGAAGCCGATGCGGATGGCGTGAACGTCAACGAAATTGTGCGCCGGCTTGTGAAGAACATGCCACTGGAGGCGCCATGAGTTTGGAAAATACAAAAAGCGCCATGACCAAATTGGAAGACCTGCTTGACCCGTCGTTGGTGGCGTCGCTTGAGCGTCTTGATTTGATGAGCCGCAAGATGTTGCAAGGACGAATGCAGGGCGAGCGTCGCAGTCGACGCCGTGGTCAAGGCATGGACTTCGCGGACTTTCGTCCCTACGCCGCGGGCGACGATTTGCGATTTGTGGACTGGAATATTTACGGGCGCCTTGATCGCCTCTTTCTAAAAATGTTTTTAGAGGAGGAGGATCTTGGTTTGGTGATCGCCATTGATGGCAGCGCCAGTATGGATTCAGGAACGCCAAACAAATTCGACGTGTCGCGGCGCATTGCCATGGCGCTGGGCTATGTTGGCTTGGTCAATCAACATCGCGTCACATTGGCGTTGCTGCAAGATGGACGCGCCAATTGTCTAAGTGGTTTGCGTGGGCGGCGGCGAACCGCCGAAGCAGCCAGTTGGTTGATTGCTCAAAATGCCGCAGGAACATGCGGTTTTGATGGCGCATGTCGGTCGTTGGCATCGGCGCGTCTGGGCCGTGGCATGGTCATTGTGATCAGCGATTATTTATTGCGCGAGGGATATGAAAATGGATTGCGCGCCTTGGCGGGGCGTGGCTGGGATGTGTTCGCGCTGCAAATTCTGTCGCCCGAAGAATTGGATCCACGAACTGGAGATCAAAGCCCAGATGTTCGCCTGGTTGACAGTGAAAGCAAAAGCGAAGTTGAGATCACTCTTTCCAACACCGTGGTGCGCGAGCAAAAGCGGCGCTTGGAAAGTTTCAACGCCGCCTTGCGCGAGACCTGCCTGAAATTGGGCGTGCGCCACATGACCATCGACTCGGCGGTTGACTATCAAAAGTTTTTGCTTCAATCGTTGCGCAAGCAGGGGCTTCTGAAATGACGTTGCTCACGCCACTCACTGGAATAATTGCCGCGTTGATTGTGGTTCCATTGTTGGTGGCGTTGTACATGTTGAAACTGCGTCGCACCCGCCGCGATATTTCAAGCACGCTCTTGTGGAAGTCGCACACCGAGGACGTGCGCGCCAACTCCCTGATGCAACGCTTGCGTCTTTCGCCGCTTTTTCTGCTGCAATGCTTGCTTTTGTTGTTGCTTGCCGCGGCGCTTATGCAACCGGTTCTCAATGGTTGGATCCGCCCAAGCGGTCGCGTGGTTTTGTTCATTGATCAATCAGCCAGCATGCAAACTCGTGATGCGCCAAATGGCGCCACGCGACTTGACGAAGCCAAGCGATTGGCGATCGCGCAAGTTGAGTCGTGGCAGGGCGGCGGAATATTCGCGGCCAGTCCGCCAGAGGTCATGGTGATTGCATTCGCGCAAGACGCGTCGGTGCGTATTCCATTTACCACCAATCCCACGCGCATTCGAGAAGCCATTGAAGCCATTGAATCAACGGATCAAACCACACAGATCGGACCAGCAGTTGCCTTGGCCCGCGCATTTTCAGCGGAGCAATTCAGCGAACTCGAAGCCGAATTAAAATCAGCGACTGTCTCTCCACTGGACATGCAATTGATCAGCGACGGAAATTGTCCAGACCTTGCGCAGTTGACCTTGCGCAAAGATGAAAAACTCTCGTGGGTTCGCTGTGGCAATCCCGACACGCCCAATCAAGGTATTTCCGCCGCCGGCGCCGAGCGTCGCAATGATGACCCAACATTGATCAACGCCTTTGTGGCGCTGCGAAATGAGTCCCAAACCGCAGCCAAACGCGAAGTTCAAGTACGCAGCAACGGCACGCTTATCGCCAGCACCAACGAGCCCATCACGCTTGTCGGCGCCACCGGCAAGGGCGCGACGCGCGTTCCTGGCGCGCAGAAAATGTCATTCGCGCCATTCGCGCTGGCCAACTCCGGCGTGCTCAGCGTGTCCATGATTCCAGAGGACGCCTTCACCACCGATGATCGCGCCGTCATCGCCATTCAAGAGCAGCAAACACTTCGCGTTTTGTTGGCGGGCAATGACGCAGCCGTTGAGTCGCTCATCAATAGTTTGTCCAGCATTTCGCTTACGCAAGTGTCTTGCCAAGAATTCAACAAGCGCGTCGTGGCCGATGCGAATTGGACGGAGTCATTTGATGTGGTGGTGTGTGTTGATTGCGACATTCCCACGCTGACCGCGGGACGATGGTTGATCTTTGGCAAGCCGCCTTCAATTTCAAGTCTTAACTCCTATGGCGTGCAACCGCGCCAAGCTGTCCGCACATGGAAGAGCGACCACAAAGTGATGGCGCAAAGTCAATTCTCCGATGTCGTTGTGGACAACGCCGCGGCCATCGCGCCAACTAGTGATTGGAGTTCGTTGCTTGAAGGTTCAAAGGGTCCATTGATTGTCCTGGGCCGCAGCGACAAGGCCACCGTTCTGTATGTCGCGTTTCTTCCAATGGATTCCAACTGGCCCTTTCAAAGAAGTTTTGTCAATTTTACAGGGCAATCCATTGAATTTCTGGGTGCGCTTGGAAGCGCCATCACCAGTGAATCAATGGAGCCTGGCGCGACATTGCGCATGCGCGTGGCGCGCGGTTCGACCCAGGTTGTGGTCACAACTCCAAATGGAGATCGCGTGTCGCAAACTCCAATCGAAGGTGAAGTTGTCTTTGGGCCACTTCGCAATGTCGGACTGTACAAAGTGGACTATCTCAATTCCGCGGGCAAGCCCGTATCGCGATCAGTGGCGGTCAACCTCAGCGATCCCGCGGAATGCAATGTCGCCGCCGCGCAACAATTAAACATTCCTAGCGGCGAACTTCAACCTAAGGCCATTGGTTTTTCCGCGTTGACTATTTGGCCCCTGATTGTGCTTGTGGTTCTAGGCTTGCTCATTGTGGAATGGTTCATCTATCATCGAAGTGGAGGTATCACATGAGTTCACTCTCATTCACATTTGAAATTCAAGAGGCGCGCCAATCGCTGATCATCTGTGGTGACATTAATGTCAGCACATTTCCACTCTTTGAGGCGGTCCTGCAATCTTTTGCCGACAATGGAACGGGCGAGATCAGTATTGATCTACGACAGGTTCATTCGTTCAACTCGCCCGCGGTGGGAGCGCTTGTCATGTTGCGCGCGCGTCGGCGTGGGCATGGTGGAATCATGCATCTTGTTTGCACTCCAACCGGCGTCGTGACGACCATGATTCAAAGAGCGCGTTTAGATAGTGTTTTGAACATGAAATTGCTTGAGGCCGATTGAACCGCGTCGCCGCGAACGTGACCAACCTCGCCCAGACTTACGCCTACTTGCCTCTAGAAAGTTTTTTCGCAAGACCTCGCCAAGCGCTCTCGGCAAGTCGTATGATCAATTCATGAACGCAGACCGCATCGCACAATTTGAAAAGATGGCCGCCGCCGATCCCACCAACGAGATGGCGCACTTCAGTTTGGGAAACGCCTATTTGCAAACGCAGCGTTTCGCCGAAGCCTCCAAAAGTTTGCAGCGATGCCTTGAACTTGTTCCTGACATGAGCAAGGCGTGGCAGTTGTGCGGTCAAGCGGAAATTGGCGCGGGTTGGACTGACCGCGCCGTGGTGACGCTAACCAAGGGTTATGAAATTGCGGCAAGCAAGGGCGATCGCATGCCGCAGCAAGCCATCGCGGAATTGCTTCGATCCATTGGACGCGAGCCGCCAAAAGTTGTGTCGCCAAGCGAAGAGGAAACCGCGGAGCGTCTGCGCTCATCTGGAACATTTGTGTGCGCGCGCACGGGTCGGCCAGGCACGCAACTTTCAGAGGCGCCCATGCGCGGTCCTGTGGGCGAGTGGATACAGAAAAACATTTCCGCAGAAACGTGGAAGAATTGGATTGGTCAAGGCACCAAGGTCATCAATGAGTTGCGCCTAGATTTCTCGCGCGACAAGGATCAAGAGATCTTCGATCAACACATGAATGAATACTTGGGCTTGGACGCGCCAACGCTGGACAAAATTCGCGCGGGCGACAAAGTGGCCAACTAAATGGCGTTTCAGCCGTCGCCCATTCTTGCGACACGCATCGCGGGCCTTGAACTTTCTTCGCCGCTCATTGCCGCCGCGGGTACGGCTGGAGTTGTGGACGAACTCGCCGATGTGATGGACTTGAACATTTTGGGCGCAATCACAACAAAAAGCATCACTCCCGAATCGCGTGAAGGCAACGCTCCGTGGCGCTTGATTGAAACCAGCGCGGGCATGCTCAACGCGATTGGTCTGGCCAATCCGGGCCTAGAAAATTTCGCGCGCGACTACGCGCCCAAGGCCGCGCGGCTTCCGTGCCGCGTGATTGGTTCGGCGGCGGGCCACAGCGCCGATGAATTCGCGCGCGTTGCCGCGGGCTTGATTCACTGCGGTATGTCCGCGGTTGAATTGAATGTGAGTTGCCCCAACACATCAACGGGCCGCTTGCATGGCGGCGATCCACAATCGCTTTCGCAATTGATCAAAGAAGTGCGTCCGCATGTTCCCGCGGGAAAGTTGTGGATTAAACTTCCTCCCGATGGCCCAACTGTTGCGCTTGCCACCGCGGCCATTGACGCCGGCGCCGACGCACTGACCATGTGCAACACATATCCCGCGATGAAGATTGATCCAGTCACTCGCAAGCCCGTGCTTTCAAATGGGCAGGGCGGCTTGTCCGGTCCCGCCATTCATCCAATCATTGTGCGCCTGGTGTATGAGGTCTACAAAAATGTCGCCAAGGCCGCCAACATTCCCATTATTGGTTTGGGCGGAATTCTAAATTGGCAAGACGCCGCCGAATTAATTGTTGCGGGCGCCAGCGCCGTGTCCATGGGCACGGCATTTTTTGTTGACCCAACAATTCCCAAAGCGGTCTCCACAGGTTTAACCAAGTGGTGCCAACAGCAGGGCGTAAAAAACATTCGCGAGTTGGTTGGCGCGGCGCACGTGGCCTAAATCAACTTCAGGAACTCTTGGCCACAGGCTTGCGCTTGGAAGCGGCCTCTAATTCAGCCAATTCCAAGTACAAAATGCGCTTGCATGAAAGGCACTGGATCAATGAAGTTCCATCGCCAAGCAGGCGCGAATACAATTGGTACGGAATTTCAACGTTGCACGCGGTGCATGCGTACTCACGCGAACGCGCGTCCACGGTCATCACTGGTGATACCGCTTCGCCGTCATGAATATTCGCCACTTCGTCAAAGATCAACATGGATGGCGCTGGAACATGCGAAGCGGCGGAGGCGCGCTCGCGGTCAAGTTCACCCAGGCGCGCGCCGGTTTCATTGGTGCGCTCAGTCATTTCAGCGGCGGCTTTGTCGCGCAGCGTGGTGCGCTCGGCCAACTTGGTGTCAAACTGCGCAAGACGGGCGACCAATTGCTCAACTTTCTCAATTTGCGCAAGGGCCTGCTGTTCAAAATTATCTTTTTGCAACTCAAGCGATTTCAATCCGCTCAAGATTGCGCTGTACTGCTTGGTGTTGCCGCTGTTGTTCAACTCGTCGCGCATTTTTTGAATTTGAACGCCCACACCGTTGGCTTCCATTTCTAAATTGGCCGCTTGTGCTTGGGTGTGCTTGCGCTGCAACTCAACTTCGTCGCGTTGCGCCAGCAAATCTTTCATCTGCGTTTCTTGCGTCTTTAAATAATGATGAGCTGAATCCAGTCGACCCCGAAGCGCGCGCACTTGGACATCGACACTGTGAAGAGCGAGAATTTGTTCCATTAATGACATGCGGAATTTCCTTTAAGAAGTCCAAGAGTAGCAAGGAACTTCAATTGTTCACATGCTTGTAAGGATCAACTTTAATGGATTTGAAATCTGCAGTGAAGGCGCAAGACTTGCCGTTGAAGCGCAAAGTACAGGCGAATTGCGCTTAATTTACACCACAGGCGCGCTTGACTTGGCCAGCAGCCACAACGCCAACGGCGCCGTGGGCAGCAAACTGTCCATGACATCAAACACGCCGCCCATTCCAGGCAGAATGCGACCGGAATCTTTGGCAAGCGCCTCACGCTTCAGAATGCTTTCCGCCAAGTCGCCCAGCATTCCAACTACAGCCGCCAGCGCGCCAAACGCAACGCCCACAAGAATGGATTGTCCACGCGCGTTGGTCAGCGCCGCGCCAACCACGCAACTTAAAAATATTCCGCCCACAAGTCCTTCCCAACTTTTCTTGGGCGACACCCACGCCGCCATGCGATTTTTTCCCAGCGCCACTCCGCTGAAGTACGCGCCAATGTCGCCGCTCTTGACGGTCAGCACCGCCCACGCCAAAGCCCACGCGGGAAGTGTTGATCGCATATCGATCCAGCAAGAGGGAAGCCATCCAATCCATACGGAAATTAAAACCCAATAGCCCAAACCTGTCAGAGCGGCGAACCATTTTTTGCTGAGCGCCGCAATCA
>CANJIC010000034.1 GCA_947474205.1 Planctomycetaceae bacterium
ATCGAACAATGATTGTGGAGCAACAAGGCCACGACATTGTGTTGCGGCTGGCGCGGGTGATTCCACAAAAAGAAGCGTGGCTGTACGAAAGCGAGAAGGCGTTGCCTGCTGTTCGAAATGGTTTAAGTCACGCGCGCGCGCGTAAATTCGCCAAGAAGTCGCCTGATCTTGCGGCCGCGGCAAAGTTGGCGGCGCTTCTAAAAGATGACGACGCGCAATCGAGCAAGCGGTAATTCGTCAATGACATTTAAGCCACTATGGACTGAGGAGGCGGCGGCGACGTTTGGGAAACTTCAAGCCGCGGCGCTGACATCACTTCAGAATCGCAACCGTAAGAAGAACACTAAAGCTTCGAAGTCCGAAGGACTATTTAAGCAAGTTGAAAAATGCGTAAGGCTGTTACTGGAAAATCCCAAACATCCGGGCTTGCAAACGCATGCGTACGACTCCATTGAAAGTCCGTATGCACCTAACGAACGTGTATTTGAGGCGTATGTTCAGAATCGCACTCCAGGCGCGTATCGATTGTTCTGGTGTTATGGTCCTGCGCAAGGACAGATTACGATTATCGCGATCACCGAGCATCCATGATGTGAATTTGACGGTGAACGTAATGGGCGCGTTGCGTTATGCGAAATACATTTCGCGGATTTGCTTGCGCGCCCACTCAAGCGCTAAACTGAATACTTGAAGGCGCCGCACTTTGTGGCGCCGTGGCACGCGTAAGGTTGCACACCACGAAAGAACGCATGATGAAAAACTCCACGACCACTTCTTGCGGCGCGCTGTTCATGGTCGTGTTTGCGCTCACCGCCCCTTGTGAAATTATGCGCGCCAGCTTTGCGAAGGCGCTTGAGGCCCCATCACCACTGGAACCTTCGAACATTTTTTCTGCTTCAACTGCGGCGCAAGCCACCACTGTCACGGGAACCCAAGTTGCAACGCCCATGTCCTCACCAAGCGGCATGCGTTCACCGGATCGCAAACGGCCGGTTCGCAAAGGCTCCATGACGCGCACGGTTGCGCGTGAGATTGCGCCCGCGGCAGCAACGGCAACTGGCGCGACCAATGTTCTAGCAACTGGTGGCGCGGCTGGAAACACAAATAGCAACGCAACCCCCGCCGTTCCGGTCACGGCCGAATCAGCCGCAGCCGCGCTTGAGAGCGCGCTTGCACTGACGCAAAATGCGGACTTCCGCGCGTGGTACGAGTCGCAACACATTTTTCTGGCGCCGCGTTCGCGTTTGCAAAATTTACAATTCTCTTTGTGGACCGATGACCAAGCGTGCATTGCCAAGCGTGAAGGCGACACCAAATTTCTGACCGCGGGTTGCACGCCCATGACCATTCGCATTTCCGCAAAGGTGAATGAGGCGTGGGCCAAATCGTTTGGGAGCTACTTTGGATTTCCAGAGCACGCGCTTGACTACACGTATCGAGTTGGCGATGGCTCGCAGGCGGCGATTGAAAAAGCCATCACGGAAACCTTGGTGCAGCACGGAATTATTTACTCAGCGCAAAGCATCGCGCCGGATCATCAATGGATTCTTGATCGCTCTATGCCGGAAGTGCGCGACGTTGCCGATGCGGTGATTCACACCTATTGGAGCGGTCAACGAGGCAAACCAAATGCGCGCCAACGCATTGAGGCGCTGACCAGTTTTGTGCAGAATGCAATTCCCTATCGCAAGGTGGATGATGGACACAATGACTCCGTGAAGGATGGAAAATCTCGCTGCGGCTTGCGCACGCCTGGGGAAGTTTTGCTTGATGGTGGCGACTGCGATTCGAAAAGTTTGCTGTTGGCCACGCTTATCCGCAGCGTGGACGAGCGCACGCCAGTGGCGTTGGTGTATTGCATGAACAACACCACCCCGCACATGTGCCTGGCCGTTGGTTGCGACATGCTTGATGGCGAGCAGCGCATCAATGTCAACGGCACGCAAATGGTTTTGATAGAGACCACGTCAGACTGGGACATTGGTCACGTTGGCTCGGGCACCGACATTGTGAATGCGGAAGCACAACCACTGCGCTGATGCCCTCCACGCGGACGTGAAGTTCGTAGCCGCGCAATCGGTGCTCATTTTCGACGCGTAATCATTTCGCAAGCCCAAGCACTTTCAACATGGCCCAAATATCTCGCGGCGGAAAAACTGATTACGTTGCGCAATTGTTTCGTGGGCAAGAAACTCATTACGCCGCGCAATTATTTCGCAGGCGAGAAACTTATTACGTTACAAAATTATTTCGTGGGGGGCAAATCTTTCGCGGGCGTAACTTCCAAATCTTTCACAGGCAACATGACCACGCCGTCAGCATTGTTGCCGGCCGTAATGCGCACTTTTTCATTTGCGTCGCTCCACGCAACGCCCGCGCCGCCGTCATCGCGAGTGAATGTAGCCACGCGCTGCTTGCCGGCCTTGTCGTACACCTGCAAACCTGCGTAGCCATTCACGCGCGTGGTTGCGTCCATGCGCACGCGGCCGTTCATGTCGTACCACCACAAGCACGCGCCGCCATCGTCGCGGGTGAACGCCGTGATGCGCGCCGCGCCATTCTTGTCCAGCACATTCCAGCCGTCGCATGTGATCACGCCGTAGGGCTTCATGGCCGCCACGCACAACATGACCACCAACACGCTCAGCACAATGTTGAGCACGCGCTGATACTTGACACGGCTTTGCAACGACGCAATTTGTTTCTGCATTTCTTTCATGCGCGCAAAGATAGTGGCGCGGCGACATTCACGATTGATCAGATTTGCGCGCGTCAGCATCCGTGACCTGCGGCAACTGTGGCGCGGATTCATCTTGCGTATCGCCGCCATTTTCAATCTGCGCGCGTATCAATCGCCAAACTCCCCACAGGCATAACACCACAATGGCGATGATGATGAAATGCATGCGCGTTAGTTTATCCACGCGCAAGGATTTTATAGATGGTGACCCGGCGCACATTCTCCAGGCGCCACAGGTAAAAATAAAATGTCCCACCGCGAGCGCCGCGCTTTCACAAATCAATATTGATCACAAACGGCGCGATGGCCAACCCCACGCACACCGAAATGAGCACAGTGTTGTTGTCAATCACATACGGCAACACGCATAAGCCCACGCCCGAAATCAACGGCACTACTTTCTGCTGCTTCTTGCCGTACATGAAATACGCCATGCCCACAATTCCCGCGAACACATTCACAATTAAGCTGGTCGAATCAAAGTTCAAGGATTTCTTGCGGCCAGACCCTCGCCGGTCCGTTTAAGCACGCCTGCATTGTTGCGCATCATGTTGTGCACGATAGCAACAATGCGCACGCCTTATAATGTGAATATGCCTGACATCACACCGCATTCAAACGGACTTCACCCGGACTACCGCATTCGCTTGATGGAGCCTGGCGACATGCCTGCCATTATTGAAATTTGCAAACTGGTGTACCCGCATGACGCGCCATACACGCCGCAAGAACTTGCCGAGCATCACCTGGTTTTTCCGCAGGGACAATTTGTGGCGCAGCACATTCCAACTGGCGAAGTGGCGGGCGCGCATTTCACATTGCGCTTGTGCATGATTGATTTTCATATTGATGATTCATGGGATGTCCTGACCGCGTACGGAACATTTGACGATGACAATCCTGTTGGCCACACGTTGTACTGCGCCGACATCATGGTGCATCCACGGCATCAACATCACAGCGTGGCGCGCGCGTTGACGGACATTACGCGTGAACTTGTGCGGCAGGAAAAATTATGGCGCATGGTGGCGGGCAGTCGATTGTCTGGATACGCGCAACACAAGGACCAATTCACACCGCAGGAATATGTGGACGCGGTGGAGCGCGGCGAACTTGTGGACCCAGTGTTGACCGTGCATTTAAAAGATGGCTGGCAAGTGATTCGTCCTATTCACGGCTATTTACCGCATGACCAAGAGAGCGCGGGTTGGGCCGCCGTGATTCAATGGGTGAACCCCGCGTGTCCGCCGCCGCCGGAATTTCAGTTACGAAAGTAAGTTGGAGCGGCGCTGTAGCCAACAATTTAGAACACGCGTATTTCAAACACGGCCGTGAATGTGTCACCGGCTTTCACAACTGCGGCACCATCGCACAAGCCGCTAATGGTGGCGGTCATTGGTTCAAAGCAGACAAAGTTGGCGCCTGCTGGCGAATAGATTTGCATGAACGAATAGCCGCTGAGAAATTTCATTTCAATTCGTTGCTGCTGCGCAATGATGGCGGCGGTTGGCTCAACTTGTGTGGAACTTTTCAATTCGCCAAATGAGTTGCCGAGCTCTGCCCCGCTTGCCCCGCGCATGTCCAACTGAAATAAATCATCCAGCGGCGCAAGCGCTGATTGCTTGCATGTGGGCAACCATGGCGCGGAGTTGTCGGTGGAAATTGGCAACCCGTTTTGCGCCAACGCAACAGCGCGGCGAGCGGGTAACTGCAACTGCGCATTGGCGCGATCGTGCAACACCAAATACGGATGCCACCCAAATGACACGGGAACATCTTCGCCCTTGTCCGCTTCAATGATCGTGGTCACCGTCAACGTGCTGGCGAGCGCGGATTGATCAGCACTTGGATTAGCCTGCGGATTTACGCCCTGATCCGCATTTTTATTTTGACCTTGCCCCGCGATTTGATTCTCATTTTCATTCTTGCCCTGCCCTAACTTCCAGCGCACGCGCAATGTGTGCGCAAATGGATAGGCCGCAAATAATTCCGCATGCTCGCCCCACACTATGCTGGCTTGCAATTCATCCAGCGCGGGCTGGGACATAACCCAATCCGGCCAACGAATGAGCAAGCCGTGCATGGGAAATCCGTTGGCGTCGCGCTTTAAGTTTGCGTCACGCGACAAGTCCACGGCCTTGCCCGCAGCCATGAAATGATCCGTGCGCAATCGATTGGCGTATGGATACAAGAGCGGAATTCCGCCTGTTTTTTTCGACTTTACAAACTCCGCAAGCGCCAATGGCAACGCCAACATTTCTTGACCGCGCACTTGCCAACTGGTGGCAACGCAACCGGCGTCCGTGTGAACAATAAGTTGGCTTTGCGACTTTGCGCAACGAATAATTCGGGCGTCCATGCAGGCAACACTACCAATTCACAGAAAAAAAGAACCCGCCTGGTGGCGGGTCTTTGGAATTGCAAATTATAAAAAACTTTATCGTTGCATCAGGCTCGTCTACGACGTCCGCCCACCACTCCTGCCAATCCCATGAGAGCTATTGCTCCAGGACTTGGCAACGATCCAACCGCGCCAACGCTTAAGCCGTTGCTCATAAATGAAGGCGGATCAATGACTGTTAAATCCCACGCAAATGTGAACACTTGCGACAGGCCTGGAGTTGTAGGCATGTTTGCAGGGAACCAATTCAACACAATTGAGTTGTCCAAATCTGTTGGCAAGAAATCATTGAAGCGGCAATGAGCATCGCCAGCCAAAGCGGAGGTGGTTGCGGTTAAACCAGTCAAACCACTTTGATAATTGACTTGGGCAATGACCTGCGCATTATTCAAGCCACTAGTTCCATAGTTAATGGCCATGGCGCTAAACAAGCCTGAATAGTTGTACGCGTTGAAGTCGGAGAATTGAAACTGGTAGAAGCCTTTGTTGGCCAATGGGCCACTGGGCGTCACTGTTGTCGTGCATCCATTTGGGTAGCCGTTGCAAGCCTGCGCGTAACTCACTAACACGCCACTGGGATTTGCATTTGTGAAACCGGCCGCAGTGTATTCAGCTGCAGTTGAGCCAGCCTGAAAGATTGCTCCAGACAGTACCGCGGCAAAAGTGGTTGAACTAAAGCCTGTCGCGGCAACAAGGATGTAACTTTGGTATTTCATAAAATAAATTTCCAATGCATAAAGGGTTGAAATGAAACGGGTACATCAAAAATAAGACATGCAAAGTGAGTAAACAAAAAGCCAATTCAGGGTTGCGCGATGAAATCTTCTCGCTTTACAGAATCCTTCTTAATCAATGTTGTCATTCTTTAAAATCATTCATCTACAATTATGTAAACGTAAAAAATGGGTGACCTTGATCACGCAACTTGATATTTTTTAATTATTTTTAAAATTGTGGCGACACTGCCAAATGACGCCTGCTTGGCGTGCTTAATTGCATGCGCCAAAATTCAACAGAATCAAGCCAATATCCCCAGACGCAAAGGTGCCATCGCCATCTAAATCAAATTCGGGCTCTCCCCAGCCAAGCAATCCCAAGCCAAGATCGGCGGTATCAATGGAGCCGTCTTGATTCAGGTCTTCAGGGCAAGAAACTGGCGCGCTGTTCCACAACGTTTGCGCCATTTCAATAGCGCGACTTGCCACCACAATGCCGGCCCGGCGACCTGGCAAATCATCAAAACCGGGGTGAATGCCGCCCCAAATACGTGAAAGCGAGCATTGATCGGCGGCATCACGGTAGGTTGCCCATTGCAAGCGAACATCCACGCTTGGGCCGTCCTCAAAGACCAGAAATTGGCCAGCCGTGCAGACATATTCCATAAGTCCGCCTGGGAAATACTCGCTGCCAGTGACGTTGGTCAAAATTTCAGCGGCTGTGCGACTAAATGTGCTGTGCCCAGAAATGTAGCCGCCAAAAGGTGGCGAAACAAAAGTTGGACGCTGATATGGAACCCAGTTGAGCGCCAGCGACCAACCCACGCCACCAACATCGGACGCCGGATTCACCACCCTACTGCTCTGCCAAGTCTTGACTGCAACTTTTCCAATACTCGCGGCAAGCGCGGCGTGGCGTTGACCCGCGCTTGAAGATTCCTGCGTGATCAACTCCACCAATCCTGGCACAAGCCAAAGACCATCGGGGCTGTAAGACGGCGCCGTTGGATCAGATCGCTGACCGCGCTCGGCCATTAATCGAATAGCGGTGATTGGCCGACTGCCGTCATACCAACCCTTGTTACTCCACGCGGTAATGGCCGCGTCATGCAAACCGCCACACAACGCAAGATATGTTTTGACATCCCATTCCAACGCGCCAAGAATTGGACCGCGACCTTGCATGCGCCGCTGAAACAATGGCGAGTCCATGACCTTGTTGTAAATGCTGACCCAATGTCCCGGAGGCGTTTCACTTTTTGGACCGTCCGCCCAAAATTCCGCAAGCACGCGCACGTAATCGCCACGCGGAACAATGTTGGATTGATACGCGTTGCCCGTGGCTGGATTCACGTCGTGGCCCACGCCGTTGTCGCCGCCATTAAACAAGTTGTAAAAGGAATCCGCGGGCTCACTACTTGGCGGAAGCGTGATGGCGCCAATGGACGCGGGCGAAATGTCCCACTGCACGCCGTCGCTTGGATCGTGATGGCTGCTCCAATACAAAACTTGTTCAAAACCGCTGAAATACTCGGAAATTCTTGCTGAATTTTTCTTGGGCTGCCCGCCTTGATCCAAATACACGGGGAATAATTTTCCGTTGCGATAGTTGTTGATGCGATCGGAATTCTTCAGCGCAAATGGCGTGACTCGCCCCCACTCGGCGGATTGGAAACTTGGATAGCCCAGCGGAAGCGTGTTGCCATTTTGATCAACATAACTTTGTAGTGAAAGCGGCTGCCAACAATCTGGATCCACTTCTTGCGGAGGTCGCGTTGGCCAAATCGGATCAATGCGCGGCGGGTTGCCAGGCTGCGCGACAATCAGCGCAAGATTGACCGGCGCGTAGTCAACATTTCTATACGCGCCGCCTTCGTTGGCGCCGTCGGCCACGCCAAAATTAATATAGCCCTTGCCAATTTTATTTCCAAGGCGTGCCGGCGTGGTTCCAGTGGTTGACGTATCAGTAATGTCGTAGCCAAGAGATGCCATAAGCGCGTTCAACTTTGGCATAACGGTTAAGCCGCCGGGGCTCCATTCAAAGCGCCACTTTAATACTCGGTACGCGGCGAAACTTATGGCTTGCGCGCGGGCTGCTTCCACATCGTCGGCGGACTGTTTGGCAAGCGGCAAATACATTTGCGCGTTCTGGTCGTACATGGCCCACGCATCCCACATGGCGGCGGACACATGAAACAAATTGCGCGCAGTAATGGTTGGCCGCGCGTAGTCCAGGCGAATGCATTCAATGGTCATGTCCATCCATTGACGGGCCACCGACTTGTCCGCTTGCTGCGCCATGGCGGGCATGCAGACGGCTGCGGTGCATGCCATGACGCAAATCAACATGCGGATTTTACGTAAAAACATTGCCTTGGAAAGCATTCTTTGAAGAATCTATAGCGGCAATGGATTGAGTCAACATATTTTTTGAAATCCAACCAAATTTGAACGCATAATCATGTAAATAAGCACTGAAATGATCTTGAACTGCGCCGTTTACAACAGCTTGAAAGACCTGGTGAGCGGTACCGTCGCGCAGACGCTCTGTCGTAGCTACCCCAAAGGGGGAACTGCGGACGGGTTCGTCATAGTTCCTGCTCCTGCAGCGGCAGCGCTGATTGGGTTTGCGGGCGCAATCTGTGGACGCCGTCGTAGTAACGAACTTGAAAGGAACGCCGGGAACTCGCTGACTTGAAAGTAGAGCACTTTAAGTTTGCGAGTTATGGCGATTCAAATTTAAATAATGACTCTCCAATCTGACGGCTCTTATGGGGCCGCCAGATTAGTTTTTTGTCTCGCAAAATTCCAAATATGAGCGTTGGGGATTTGTAAAGATTTGCCCTATGATCCTTGCCTCATGCGAGAAACTTTCCTTCCGTTTTGCAAGGCACCCATTTCCGAGGCGGACATTCAAGCGGTCGTTGCGGTGTTGCGCAGCGGTTGGATTACCACCGGTCCCAAGGTCGCGGAGCTAGAGCGCGCAATTGCAACTCGCTGTGGCGCCAAGGAAGCTGTGGCCGCAACCAGCGCAACCGCGCTTATGCATTTGTACTTGCAGGCGATTGGTCTGAAGCCTGGCGACGAAGTTGTTGGTCCGTCCATGACTTGGGTTTCAACGCCAAACATGGTTGAGTTGCTTGGCGGGCGAAATGTTTTTGTTGATGCCGACCGTGACACGCTGCTAGCGTCGCCCGAGGCGCTTGAAGCCGCCATCACGGCGCGCACCAAAGTTGTGATTCCAGTTCATTATGCCGGCGCGCCGGTTGATCTTGATCCCATTCGCGCCATGTGCGCGCGCAAAGGCGTGCATCTTTTAGAGGACGCCGCGCACGCCATTGGCACGCATTACAAGGGGCGCGAAATTGGAAATGGCGGCACCGCGATTTTCTCGCTGCATCCAATTAAAACAATTACAAGTGGTGAAGGCGGCGTGCTTGTGACCGATGACAGCGCGCTTGCCGCAAAGATTCGTGGCCTGCGGTTTCACGGACTTGCGGTGGACGCGCATGACCGCACGCAACAAGGTCGCTCGCCGCAAGCCGAAGTGCAACAACCGGGGTACAAACAAAACATGCCCGACATGAACGCGGTGTTGGCGCTGAGCCAGTTTCCACGGCTTGACGCGTTGATCGCGCGTCGCCAAGAGTTGGCCATGATTTACCGCGAGCAACTTGCCAACATTGATGGCGTGACCATGCTTGCGGATCCAACGTGGTCGCACAAACATGCGCGGCACTTGTTGGTGGTGCGCGTTGACGAGCGCCGCTGCGGCATGGAGCGCAGCGCGTTCATGGAGGCGCTGAAGGCGAAGAATATTGGTACGGGCATTCATTTCTTGGCGTCGCACACGCATCGTTGGTACCGCGAAAATCGACCAGAGACCGCGGGTCGTCTTGCCAATACCGATTGGAATTCAGCCAGAATATGCACGCTTCCGATGTTTCCAGACATGGCCAATGAGGATGTGATTGATGTCATTGGCGCCATTAAAGAAGTGCTGCCAAAAAGCGTGGCCAAAGTGGCTGTGACCGGAGTGGCGCGATGAAGTCGAGCGTTTCAATTGTCATTCCGGTTCACAACGAGCGTTTGAATTTGCCCCAGCTGATTGAGCGCTGCGTGAAAGTTGGGCGCGCGCTGGATCGACCGTGGGAACTTATTTTAATTGACGACGGCAGCCGCGACGGATCCAGCGAAATGTTGGCCGAGGCCGCCAAGACATATCCAGGCGAAATCAAGTCGCTGATTCTTAACCGCAACTACGGACAACACAACGCAATTTTATGCGGCTTTGCCAACGCGCAAGGCGACGTCATGGTCACGCTTGACGCGGACTTGCAAAATCCGCCGGAAGAAATTCCAAAGTTGCTCGCCGCCATCGACGACGGCTACGACGTTGTGGGCAGCGTGCGCGCCGATCGCCAAGATGTGTTCGCGCGCAAACTTTTCTCTGGCATTATCAATTCAATTGTGCGCCGCTCCACCGGCGTGCAAATGCATGATTACGGCTGCATGCTGCGCGCTTACAAGCGACGCGTGGTGGACGCCATGTTGCAATGCCGCGAGCGCAGCACGTTCATTCCTGTGTTGGCTAATTTGTTCGCCAAGCGTGTCACAGAAATTCCAGTGGCGCACGCCGCGCGCGCCGCGGGTGACAGCAATTACTCGGTCATTAAACTTGTGAATTTACAATTTGATTTGCTCACCTGCATGACCGCGGGACCGCTGCGCTTGTTGACATGGGTGGGCGGAGGCATTTCCGCGCTGGCGATTGGGTTCGCCATGCTGTTGTTCTTCCTGCGCGTGGTGCTTGGCTCGGAATGGGCGGGCAACGGAGTATTCACGCTGTTCTCCATTCTGTTTTTCTTTGTTGGCGCGCAATTTGTGGCGCTTGGATTAATGGGCGAGTACGTGGGCCGCATTCATGCGGACGTGCGCGAGCGCCCCCGCTACATTCTTGACAATGTTGTGGGCGAGACGCTGGCTGAAGTACCATCGCAGGGCTCGGTTGGCAATGCAACGCCTGCGCGAACAATGGCTTGATGAAATTGGATTGATTGACATCGCTTACTCGATAGGCAAACGGAATTGCCCATCAAATCTCACTTTGTTTCACATACTTTTTTTAAGGAACCCACATGAAGACCGTCGTCTTGGCTTATCACGAACTTGGCGCCGCGGGGCTTAAAGCAGCAATTCGAAATGGCCTTGATGTGGTCGCGGTGTTCACGCACCGAGATGATCCATCCGAAGGTGGTTGGTACACCTCCGTGGCGCGCGAGGCCGCGGCTGCTGGCATTCCTGTGTTTGCTCCAGAAAAACTTGACCACCCAATTTGGATCGAGCGCATCAAAGAGATGAAGGCTGATTTACTTTTGTCATGCCACTATCGAAACATGGTTGGCGCGAAAGTGCGCGAGTTATTTCCAAAGGGTTGCATTAATTTGCACTCGGCCATGTTGCCCAAGTACCGCGGCCGTTGCCCGATTAATTGGGTGCTTGTGAATGGCGAAACTGAAACTGGCGTGACGCTGCATTACATGAGCGACAAGGCCGACGCGGGCGACATCATTGGCCAGCGCAAGGTGAAGATTGACATTGCCGACACCGCGCGCACATTGACCGCCAGCATGAGCCAAGCCACCAGCGATTTACTTGATGAGTTGCTGCCACTGGTCAAGGCCAACAAGGCGCCGCGCACGCCGCAAGATGAGAAGAACGCCAGCTCGTTTGGTCGCCGAACTCCAGATGACGGGAACATTGATTGGACGAAATCCGCCGAGGAAATACGCAATTTAACGCGCGCCGTCGCTTTCCCATGGCCAGGCGCATTCACCTTTGCGGGCGAGCGCAAGTTCATGGTGTGGAGCACAAAAACCGCGCAAGGCACCGGCCAGCCTGGTGAAATTCTCAGCGCCGATCCAATGATTGTGGCGTGTGGAAAAGGCGCGATTGAAATTGTGGAGGGACAACCCGCTGACGGCGTGTGGAGTTCCGGCGCGCAGATCGCCAAGGACATGAACTTGGTCGCCAAGATGCGCTTGGGTAAGCGCGTTCTTTCGTCGCAGAAGAAAACAACTTCCATTTTAATTCTTGGCGTGAATGGTTTCATTGGAAGCCATCTCACGGAGCGATTGTTGAAGAATGAAAATTTTGAAGTCTACGGAATGGATTTGCGCTCGGACAATATTGGCAACGTCGCGGATCATCCCCGCTTTCACTTCATCGAGGGCGACGTTTCCATCAACCGTGAATGGGTTGAATACCACGTGCGCAAGTGCGATGTGATTCTGCCGTTGGTGGCCATTGCCACGCCGATTGAGTACGTGCGAAATCCACTACGCGTATTTGAATTGGACTTTGAGGAGAATTTGCGCGTGGTGCGCGACTGCGTGCGCTACAACAAGCGCATTATTTTCCCAAGCACCAGCGAGGTGTACGGTATGTGCAAGGATGAGCACTTTGACGAGGAAACCAGCAACTTGGTCACCGGGCCAATCCATCGGCAACGCTGGATTTACAGCGCCTCCAAGCAACTTTTGGACCGCGTGATTTGGGCCTACGGCGCAACGCGCGGCCTGCAATTTAGTTTGTTCCGCCCATTCAACTGGCTCGGGCCACGCTTGGACACGCTTGATTCCGCTCGCATTGGTTCTTCGCGCGCCATCACGCAATTGATTTTAAATTTGGTTGAAGGCACGCCAATTCTGTTGGTTGATGGTGGCGAACAGAAGCGCTGCTTCACCGATGTGGATGAAGGCGTTGATTGTTTGTACCGCATCATTGAGAACACGGATGGCAAAGCGACTGGTGGAATTTTCAACATTGGCAATCCAGACAATGAAGCGAGCATTCGTGAGCTTGCTGAAATGTTGGTGGAGGCCTTTGATCGCCATCCACTGCGCGCATGCTTTCCGCCGTTCGCCGGCTTTGAGGAAATTGAAAGCGCCCGCTACTACGGCAAGGGCTACGAGGACGTGCAGCATCGCACGCCAAGTATTCGCAACGCCAAGAACGCGCTCGGTTGGACTCCAAAGATTTCCACGCGTCAAAGCGTGGAGCGAACTTTGGATTGGTTCATTCGCCAACACGCCAAGACGCACAACTTGACGGCGCCAAACACGCCAACAACTGGCTCCG
>CANJIC010000035.1 GCA_947474205.1 Planctomycetaceae bacterium
CGCGGATCACCGCGGCGTTCGCGCAAGTCAACGCTCCACCCCGCGCGCGAGAGATACACCGCAAGCAAGCAGCCTGCGAGTCCGGCGCCAACAATGACTACAGATTTGTTCACACCATAAGTGTAAGAAGTTCTGGGTCACACAACGGACAGCGATTGAATTTCAAGATCGTGGTTAGAGGAAATCATTTTGCGCGCGCTTAACAAAAATTTTGTCGCAAGCGCAAGCGATCAGCGCCATTATTCGATTGCTCGCCAATATCGACGTGATCTAGCGTGTCCGCAAACATGATCGCGCCGACATACAAATCTCGCGGCGAACGAAGCGGCCTGGCCTGCGACCACTACTGAGCCAAAGCCTCATCGATCAACTTGCGCAGACCAGCATCGTTGAGACCCATCTCGATCTTGGCGACTTTACCTTCTTTGTCAATGATGACCAACGTGGGAATGCCCGACACTCCGTACGCCTTGGCAAGATCGTCGCCGTTAAGCAGGCAGCCGTAGGTGAATTTCTTTTTGGCGAAGTAACTCTTCGCGGCATCGGCGTTTTTCTCGAAGGTGTTCACGCCAAGAATCACCACATTCTTGCCTTGGTATGCGTTGTGTAGTTTTTCCATGGTGGGCATGCCAGCCCTGCATGGGCCGCACCATGTAGCCCAGAAGTCAAGCAGCACAACCTTGCCCCGTAACGAGGCAAGTGTGACTTGCTTGCCATCCAAGCTGGTCAGCGTGAAGTCGGGCGCTGGATCGCCAACTTTGATCGCTAGTTTTGGCTGAGGCGCATCGCCCGCGCCGCCCATGACAAATCCAGGCACCTCGGGCTCGATCTTGGTGAAGCCCTCGGGCACTTTCGGCAAGAAAATCGCATTGTCGATCTTTGGATCCGCCTTCAAACCAAGCACAGTGATGGTCGGGTTTGGCGGCGAACTACCGGTGGCCACCCCATCGGCAGCATCGCCAGGCTGATTGCTCATTTGAAACTTGTACATTTGCTGTCGAGGCAATCCATCAAAGCGCGCGATCGCGATTGTTTCGGTGATCATGACCGTTGACTTAGCGTCGGAGTTCTTCACTACGTCTTCATCGCCATCCTGCATCATATTGACACCCATGACCACTTTCTTGATCACGTCGCACTCCAGGCCATCGATTAATGTGGTTCCGGTCAGCTTCATGGAAATCAGTTCGGGTTGCCCATCGGGCATGTTGGGGGAAGAGTCGCGCCAAGAGTGAATCCATTCGGGATACATCCGCATTGCCATTCCCACCAACATCGCATACTTGGCACCACCCTCGCTGTAGGTTCTTTTAAAATTATTGATGTGCAGGACTCGACCGGCGTGTATCACCATGATCGAATCTTTATTTGGGCCGTCGAGTCGCTCGATGCGAATTGAGTCGGAGAGTGGAAGGTCCATTGCCCCCACTGGGGCGCGGGCGTCCGGCTTTGAATCAATAAATTGAACGGTGAACTTAGTCTTGCCCTCAAGCCCTGGTGGCTGCATGGTCTTCACGTCGGGGTCATCGGAAATCATTGACAAGTCCGCGGTGAACTCCAATGATTTTGCGGCTTTTGTGGCGGCTATGGCCTTGTCGTAGATGGCCTTCGCGTCGGCGTCAATAGTCCGCTCCACGGACCGCTTTGGCTGTGCTCCCTTTTTCGACGCGGGCACGGAACTATCAGCGGCACCAATTGGCTGCGCAGGAACATATTGCTGCGCGCGCAGCGGCGATGTGGCAATCGCGCAGAGCGCGATCACGGCAAGAGTGTGGATTTTGAACATGAGTAATTATACATACGGGCAACGGATTTGCAGTGATGGCGCTAGCAATGACCGCGTATTTGTTCGCGCCGCAAGTATAAGAAGTTCTGGTTTGTGCAACAGGCAGCCGTTGCATTTTCACGGTCGTGGAGATCGGAAATCACTGGGCGCAGCGCCTTGAGACACTGAGCGCACATATTTACATGTATGCCGTTGCCCATCGAATGACTTCACTCCCTCAATGCGAGCCAGTTCCAGAATTACATTCTTGGGTTGATATTCGCCTAGGACTGGTGCTGCACGTGAAACACAATGACACGCCTTAGCTTTCGCTATCGTACAAAGGGCATGTTGCAATATCCGCAATGCTGGCGATGGCTGAACAAAATCGAAAGGCGTAAGCGTGGCATTTTTTTATAGTGATGGAATACTTCATGTTGGCGACGCGCGCGCGAGCGTGACGGTTGATTCCATTGTTGGCGCGCTTGATCGACCCGCGTATGTCTACGACTTGGATGACATTGCGTTGCGCTTTCACGCCATGAACAACGCGTTTACGGGCGCGCGCCACGCCATTCATTTCGCCATGAAAGCCAACAGCAATGCCGCCATTTTGCGGCATTTGTGCGCGCTTGGCGCGGGTGTGGACACGGTGTCTGGTGGGGAAATTGCGCGCGCGCTTGCGGCGGGCGTGCCCGCTGACCGGATTATTTTTTCTGGCGTGGCTAAAACGCATCAAGAGATTCAGCGCGCGCTGACGGCGCGTATTAAACAGATCAATGTTGAAAGCCCGCAAGAGTTGCAGCGCATCGCGGATATCGCGCAGAACCTTGGTGTGGTGGCCGATGTGGCCTTTCGCCTAAATCCAAACGTGAATCCCAAGACGCATCCATATATCACCACGGGATTTCGCGACAACAAATTTGGCATGGATGAATCATTCATGCCGGAGTTGCGCGGCATTCTTGCGCGCGAAAGCAAGTGGTTGCGCTTGCGCGGCTTCACCATGCATATTGGTTCACTGCTGTTTGATCTTGCGATGATCCGCGAGGCCATTGAAAAAACAATTGCCGTGCATGACACATTCAAAGCCGATGGGCACGCGCTTGATCGCCTTGATATTGGTGGCGGTCTTGGCATTGCCTATGACAGCGCGGACACCGCGCGCGAATTTGAAATGATCGCGCAGTACGGACGCATGGCGATTGATGTAACACGAGGGATGAATGTTGAATTGCTTTGCGAGCCCGGTCGTATTTTTGTCGCGCGCGCCGGCGTGCTTGTTGGGCGCGTTCAATACATCAAGGTCACGGCCCAAAAAACATTCGCCATTCTTGACACGGGCATGCATCACTTGGTGCGGCCCGCGCTCTATGGATCCAAGCATCGCATTTTGCCTCTGAGCCAAGGCGCGGGCGACACCATGGTGTACGACATTGTCGGACCCATTTGTGAGTCGTCTGATTTTTTGGCGAAAGACGTTTCACTTTCGCCATTAAAGCAAGGCGATCTGGTCGCAATCGCGGACGCCGGCGCGTACGGCTTCACCATGGCCAGTCAATACAACAGCCATGAATTGCCCGCTGAAATTGCGGTGGCTGTGGGGCGCGCTGTGGTTTGTGATTGATTTTAATTTCTCCGTGTGATTGTTTTTTAAGGCGCACAATCAACGCTCAATCAAATCGCATTCACTGCTCATTCAATTCGTGCATTCAACGCGTGCAAGAATCAATCGTGAGCACGTCACCAACACTGATCATGCCGGCGCGTTCCACCAAAAGGTGTTGCCCAAAGGTCACGCTATTTCCAGCGCTGCGATACGTGGCCAGAGTGGTAACGGGATCACGCGAACCGAACTCGCCCGTTGTTTGATCAATGGTGATCACTTTGCAGCGCTTGCATGAATTGCTGGCGCGAAATTGCGCGTGATGAATGGTGAGCGCGCTCCAGTGATCATCCTCCGCAAGCGCCGCGCCACGCACAACAACATTGGCGCGGAAGCGATCCATGGGAATTGCCGCTGATCCTGCGATTTGTAAACGAGTATTCAGATCCGCTAAAGAAGTTTCGCTTGTCAACAGCAGTGGGGCGGCGTCCGCAAAGCTGACATTGCGCCGCGGCTCGCCACGATTCATGTTGGTCAATCGCGTTGTGTTGTCCGGCATGTACACAAGCCGCGCGCGCTGATGAAGAAATTCACTCAGCATGGCGTCGGCGTCAGGCCAAATGGTAAGAGCCTGAACAAAGTCATCCCAAATTTGCACGCGCGCATACGCGCTTTCATTCGTGGGCGTGTTCGACGCAAGCGCATCAAGCGCGATTTGATACGAGCAAAGATCCGTTTGAACAATCGCCGCGTCAGTGTGTGGCCGCAAATTGTCCGCCGCTAACGTAGGACAAGAAATGCGGATTATGTTGTCGGCAATGTCCGCACGCACCAGCGCCAACTTCGCGCATGTTCGCTGCGAAATAAAATTTCCAGTTTCGTCCACCAACATAAAGCGACGGTCGTGGCGCAAGCCGCGTTCATCCACTGGCCAAGTGTGCGGGGAAAATCCAGCCGCGCCTTTCAGCGGATACACATGCAGCGACGCCACTTGAATGGTGTTGGTGGCGCAATGTGATGCGTGCGATGAAGCTGGCATGCATGTAAAATTACATGCTTCACGGCTTCAAGTGTGATCTTTGTGCTGCGCGCCGCTGATATTGCCAAAGCCGCCGCCGCCGGGAGTTTCAATTTCAATCGCGTCGCCCGCCTGCATGTGCGCCGCCACAATTCCAGGCAGTTCTTCCAGTTGACCGTCAGCGCGAATTATTCTCTGAGCTCCACGCGCACCGGGCGCGCCGCCGTTCATTCCATACGGCGCCTCAATGCGGTGTTGCGACAGAAATGACAAGTCAACCGCTTCCAGAAATCGAATGCGTCGAACAAGGCCGTCGCCACCGTGAAACTTTCCAGCGCCGCCGGAATTGCGGCGAATACAAAATTTTTCAAGCCGCACCGGATAGCGCCGCTCAAGCACCTCGGCGTCGGTGATGCGCGTGTTGCTAATGTTGGTGTGCACGCCGCTTTCACCGTGGCCATTCGCCGTCGCGCCCGCGCCGCCCGCGATGGTTTCATAAAAGCCAAAACGCGCGTTGCCAAATAAAAGATTATTGATGGTGCCCTGACTACACGCACCAAGATTGAAGGTGCGCCACAGCAAATCCACAAGCCGCTGGCTGGTTTCGGTTTGTCCAATCGCACATGCGGGACACTTGTCGGGCGCGCCTGAAAAGTTTGGTGACAAAATAGTTCCCTTAGGCAAAATAATTTCAATTGGATCAAGCAGGCCTTCATTCATTGGAAACGCCGGCGCAGTGCCGCCAAGAAGTTGACCAACCAACACACGAATGCAATACATGACCGCGGCGCGCGTGACGGCTTGCGGCGCGTTGAGATTGTTGGCGTGTTGCGCCGATGTTCCAGTGAAGTCAATCACAAGCCGCGGTGGAGTGTGCGCGCTGCTCATGCGCACGCACAGCACGGTGCCATCATCCAGGCGTTCTTCAAGCGGCGTGCTCACCGCGGGCAATAATTGCAACGCCTTTTGCGCCGCGCGACAAGCCGACGCGCGCAACTTTTCATTTGACGCGCGCAGAAATGGCAAGCCGCTTTGCGCCATCAACTCGCGCATGCGCGCCACTGCCAATTCATTCGCCGCCACTTGCGCCGCAATGTCCGCAAGATTGTCCGCCACCATGCGGCTGGGCCACGCGCCAGCGCGCAGTTGATTTTCCACACGATCAAAATGCGCCGCGCCATGTTCAACAAGCAGCGTGGGTTCAATCACCACGCCTTCATGCGCAAGCGTGGTGGCGTCGGGCGGCATGGATCCAGGACGCGTTCCGCCAATCTCCGCGTGATGCGCGCGATTGGCCGCGAAGCCAATCAGTTCTTGTATTTGATTGTTGTTGCTTGGCAACGAAAAAATTGGCGTGATCACCGTGATGTCTGGCAAATGCGAACCACCGTAGCGCGGATGGTTCACAACCCACACTTGCCCAGGCGCGAACGCATGCGTCTTGCCCACTTCGCGCACGCACACGCCAAGCGCGCCCAAGTGAATTGGAATGTGCGGCGCGTTCACAACAAGAAATCCATCAGCGTCAAGAAGTCCGCAAGAAAAATCAAGTCGATCTTTTATGTTGGGCGAAACCGCGGTGCGTCGAAGTTGCTCGCCCATGTCCGTGGCAATCGCGCCCATTTGCGCCGCCACCAATTCATGCAAGTCGGCCGCGGCATTTGTTTCTTGCGCGCCATCATCGCGGGTTGCAATCGTGGCGCCGTTGGCGTGAGTGCATGCGCGCCAACCAGCGGCCAGAAACGCAGTGGAATATGCGCCGCCCAGCACCGCTGGTCCAATTATGTTTGCAGATGCGTGTTCAACGGCCACCATAGGCGTCAGGTTTGTCCGCGCAATTTCAACATGTAGGCGCACGCGCTCAATTTCAATGGCGCGCGCCTGATCGGCATGAAATCCATACGTTTGATGAAAGCGCGCGTTGAACAACTCACGCAATCCAACCGCGTTGGACCAGCGCACATTGCTGAGCGCAAGCTCAATCTCCAAACTTTCCTCTTGCCCAAGCATTCGCATCAGCGCAACGCGGCGCGTTTCATGCGCGGCGGATGGATCCATTCCAATATCACGCAATTCTATTTTCGCGCACGCAAACAACGCGTCATATTTTTCATGTAACGACGCGCCGCATGCATCGATGGTGGCCAAAACAAGTTCAGAAACCACGCGCGTCACGGGCGTTTGCGAAATTCCACTGGCGCAAAGAAGGCCGGCGTCCGCGGGAAGCACAATGGTTCTCATGCCAAGTCGCCGCGCAATGGCGCACGCGTGAAGTCCACCAGCGCCGCCAAACGCAACAAGTGCGTGATCGGCTGGATCAACGCCTTTGCGAACCGTGACCGTGCGAATGGCCGCGGCCATTGATTCATTGGCGATGGCGATGAATCCGTGCAGCATTTCATGCACTGTCATGTCCGCCGCGTTCCGTTGCGATGTTGATGAAAGAATGTCACCCGCTTGATCGCGCGCCTCGTTCTGTTGCGATGTTGATGAAGAAATGTCGCCCGCTTGATTGCGTGCCGCGTTCTGTTGCGATATTGATGAAGGAATGTCGCCCGCTTGATTGCGTGCCGCGTTCTGTTGCGATGTTGATGAAGAAATGTCGCCCGCATGATCGTGCGCCGCGTTGGTAATGGCGCGCGTGGTCATGGCCGCGTGCAATTCATGCGCGCGTTTTAGCGCGTCGTTGAGATGGATTGGAATTGGCATATTGTGCGCGTTGATATGCCCCAAAATAAAATGCGCATCGGTGAGCGTTAGCGGCCCGCCCGCGCCGTAGCACGCGGGACCTGGTGTTGCGCCGGCGCTTTGCGGACCAACTCGCCGCGCTTCGCCGTCCCACCACAAAATAGAGCCACCACCCGCGGCCACACTTTCAACGGCCACGCATGGCGACGCAATAGTGGAGCCCGCTACGGTTGTCTCGTCACGCATTTCCGGCGCGCCGTTCACGCGCGCGACATCGGTGCTTGTGCCGCCCATGTCCAGCGTGACGCACCGCGCAAATCCACACTCGCGCGCAATGCTTGCCGCGCTGGCCACGCCGCCAGCAGGTCCCGATAGCAGACTTTCACGGGGCGCAAACGCAGAAGCGGGTGTCAAGCCGCCCGCGCTGGTCATCATGAAAATGTCCGCGCCAGCAGCGCCACGTGATATGGACTGAATAAATTCGCCCACTGGTTCGCTCAGCGCGGCATCCACCACTGCCGCGCGCGCGCGCGGTTCAAAGCGGCTTGTCGAACCACATTCGTGAGAAAGTGAAATCCATTTGAAACCCTCTTCGCGCAAAATAGCTGCCACACGCTTTTCATGCGCTGGATTTCTGGCCGCGTGCAACAGCGCCACCGCGGCGATGGCGCTTGTGCCGCGCGCGCCATGGCGAGCACGTTGGCGCAACGCTATTTCATCTAGCGCCATAAGTTCCTGTCCATCAAAAGTCATGCGCGCGTTCACGCCCACGGAATTTTTCTCAAGCGTGGTTGGTTTGCGCGGTGCGTTGGCAAAAATATCCAGGCGACGCTGATCTCCAATTCGTAACACATCCTCCAAGCCGTCATTCACAAACAATGTCACCGCGCCAACGCGTCCTTGCAGCAGCGCGTTGGTTCCGCGCGTGGTGCCAATGCAAATTCGACAATCATGTAAAGGCTGCGCAATTGGGCGGCCAATGGCAAGGCGCGCCGCAAAAATAGGCGCTTCAAACGGCGCTAGAACATCAACAAATGTTCCAACAGCGTGCGGCGCATACGCATGTTTCGCGCCCACTTTCAATTCAACATGGCCGCTTTCAAGCAACCGCGCGGATTGCACTTTACAAATATGCGCGTCACCGTCATTGCGCGCGCCGCCTTGCGCTGTACCGTGGTCAAGCGCGCGCACAACAAAGCCATCAAAAAACTTTTCAATGTTGCTGGGGAACACCACGCGCGCGAATTCAATCACAACCAAATCCAAAGAGCCGCCGCGCACAACACCGCGCAACGCCGAAGTGCTTAACACCTTGGAGCGCGCCACGCGGCCATCAACATGGCGTGCCACGCAATCGGTGAATGTTCCACCAGTATCAACGCCAATATCCCACAGAATGTTCTCGCGCGATCGGTCACGCAAATTTTGTTGAAGGTCTTGACCCAGATCTCGCTCCAGATTTTTCCCTAGCGCATTCTTCAGCCAATCATTTTCTGGGTTGTGTGCGTGTTCTGTTGTCACAATGTTCCCACAAGCGTAACCGTGCCTGAAATAATCTGAATCACTTGGTAGCGTGTGCTTGTGACCACGCATTCCACCACCGCGCGACCGCTCATTCTGGTCACAAGTTTTCAGCCCTTTGGTGGAAGTCCCGTGAATCCAACCATTGCAATTGCAAATGTGCTCGCGGCCATCACTCCATTGATAGGTTCGCACAGGTTTCTGGCGCTGCCAGTTATTGGCGGAATTGAGCCACATTCCGCTTGGCACGCCGCGGCGCGCATGATTGACACACTTCAACCCGACGCGGTTGTGGCGCTTGGCGAATCCGCCAAAGCTGATCGCATTCATATTGAAACGCGCGCCGTGAATGTGCGCGACAGCCGAATCGCGGATAACGCAGGTCTTCAACTAAGAAATGAAGTTGTGATTGCGGGTGCGCCACACACGCATTCAACAACGCTGCCAACGCAAGGCATGGCGCGCGCGTGCGAGTCCGTCGGTGTTGCGGTGACATTGTCCAGCGACGCTGGAACATTTCTTTGCAACGAACTTTTCTTTCGCTTGCTTGAACGCGCGAGTGTCGCTTCAACTTCAGCCGCGCATCACAACAACTTCATCGCCGGCTTCATTCATGTGCCGCAACTTCCAGAGCAAGCGAGTCAACGCGGGGGCCCGCACATGGACACGCATGTTGCCGCGCGCGCGGTTCACGCCATGCTGCACGCCGTGTCGACCAACCTTTTGCCAAAGTTGGCTTGAACCACCCATCTATGGTGGGATTGGCTGCGCCAACCCGCGGCACAAGATGTTGTGGGGCGCATTTTTTCACGCACTACATGTTTGTTTGAACTTGAATTTTTGCCAAAAATAAAAATAAAATAAATAAATATCGGGCAAACATTTGATTTTTTATCGGTGTATGTGAACTTAGAGCTAGTTCATGAGGATTTGGCCAAATAACACGCCAAAACCTCCATTTTTCAGGGAGAATCGCCATGTCAGCTAAAGCACACTACCGAATTCAGAAAACAATTGTAGCCGTTTGCAGCCTATTAATAGGCATTTTGTTCGCCCGACTCATTGGGTTTTGAACAGCGTATTTCACGCGCACTCAATAAACCATCAAGTTCTCAGCCACTAATTGCCGATTTATAAATGGTGGCGGCATCGGTTCGCCCGATTTGACCTTAACAGAGGAGACTTCGCATGAAGGGTTTTGAAATTGTAAAGGGTTGGGCTCGTGAACTTGTTGACATCATGATTCTGTTTATTGCTCTTGGCGTTCTTGTGCAAATTATCTTTGGTTTGGAGAACACTGCGTTTTTTGGCAAAGTCACAGGAAACCTGACCGCGTTCATTACGCAACTTGGCAACGGCGGCTTCGTTGGCTTGATCGCATTGCTTGTGATCTTGAGCATCTTCTCGAAGCGCACGAACACGAACTAAGTTTGGTATTGCATTTGTAAGATTGTTCCCCCTTCGGCGCTTCACGCCGAAGGGGTTGTTTTTTTTATAGAAGATTGGATAGCCTTCAAAAGCTGGCAATCCGTGGGATTGACGGAGCATTTCATCTTTCACCGGGAGCCACTCATGAAAAACAAAATTCAATCCGCCGTATGCATGCTTACGTTTGTATGTGTCGCTACCGCAAGCATGTTCGCCGCAACTCTGAATCCGCCCGACATGTTCTCCAAGAGCACGTTTGAAGCCGCTCAAGCCCAGGCCAAGACCGAGGCAAAATTATTTCTGGTGGACGCCACCGCCACGTGGTGTGGCCCGTGCAAGAAAATGGACAAGACCACGTGGGTGGATGACAAGGTGGTTGCGTGGGTAAAGCAGCACGCCATCGCCGCGCAAATTGATGTGGACGCGCAAAAGGAAACAGCCGCGGCATTCAAGATAGAAGCCATGCCCACGATCATCGTCTTCAAAGATGGCAAGGAGTACGACCGTATTGTTGGATATAGATCAGCGGATGAATTGCTTGAGTGGCTCAACGGAGTATTGCAAGGCAAGCACGCCATTGACAAAGTGATCGCCGACGCTGGTGATCGCAATGATCCTGCCGCAAAAATAAATGTGCAGGCCCGCATGCAGTTGGCTAAGTCTTTGACAAGTGCAAGAAAATTTGATCAGGCAACAGATGAATTCTTTTGGCTTTGGGAACACATGTTGGAGCATAATGAAGGCTATTCGGCGGTGCGTTTATCTTTTTTAGCCAGTTATATGACGAAATTGGCTGAGCAATATGAGCCCGCCAAAGCGGCGTTTACCAAGTTGCGGGATGTAGCTCGTCAGAAAATGGATGCGGGCTCAAAAAGTCGAGATGTAATTTTCGATTGGTTCACGCTTTGCGAAATTGTTGGCGATAAGGATGGAATACTTGTTTGGTTTGACAAGGCGAAGGACGGAAAGAAAAGCGCGGCTGTGATTTCCACTATGGATTACAAATTGTTTGACCTACTAGTTGAACATAAGCGATGGGCGGATGCGGGATTGTTGGAAAAAGATCCTGTTGCGGCGGCGCAGACGAGTGTTGATATGGACAAACTCACTTCAAAAATGAATCAGGGCAGTGATCAATTTGATGCGGAAACCAAAGCCATGTTCAAGAAGGAAAGTAATAAGCGTCTATTAAATGATTTCGCGCAACGCTACGCATGTTGTTTGGCGGCGGAAAAAAACGAAGAGGCCACCGACATTGCCAAAATATTCTTGGAGTATCAGAACAACACGGATGCGCGTGTTGCTCTTGTGGAATGGGCGATGAAGGTGAATCAACCGCGCGAAGAACAACTGAACTGGTTGGATGAGGCGGCCGAAAATGGGGCAAGCGTGAAGTCGTTGCGTAAGAAAGTGCAAGACGCGTTGGCGATACAGGCGCAGGAAGCCGCCAAGAAAAAGGCGCCCGCTACGCCGTAAGCGCCTCAATCAACCGCCAGCATTCTTGGAATGTGTTGTACAGCGGCGCAGGCGCGGCGCGCACAACACCTGGATGGCGGAAGTCGCACACAATTCCTTTGGGCAGCAGCGTGTCGAATAATTTTTTAGCGGTGGCGGTTCCGCCATCCACCAGAATAGAAAGTTGACAGCCGCGCTCGCTTGTAGCCGTTGGCGTGAGAATGCGCAAATGTTTTGGGTCGCGCGCGCGCAGTGATAATTCAATAAAGCCACTCATGGCGCGGCTCTTGGCGTTCATGCGCGCCAAGCCGGCACGGTGAAAAATATCAAAGCTTGCAAGCAGGGGAGCCAGCGACAAAATTGGCGGATTGGAAACTTGCCACGCATCGGCGCCCGCGGCTGGGTCAAATGTTGGCCCCATCTGAAATCGCGTGGCGGGATTTGTTCCCCACCAACCTTCAAGACGCGGCGGCGGATTTGCATGGTGGCGTTCATGAATGAACGCGCCAGCCACGGCGCCTGGACCGCCGTTGAGATACTTGTAAGAACACCAACACGCGAAGTCCGCGTTCCAATCATGCAGCGCCAAGCGAACATTGCCAATGGCGTGCGCTAAATCCCAGCCGCACTTTGCGCCAGCCGTGTGAGCGGCCGCGGTGATTCGCGCCATATCTAGCACTTGGCCGGAGTAATACTGCACGCCGCCAAGCATGACCAGCGCAAGGCAACCGCCAGCGCGCGTGATCGCCTCAACAATGTCATCGTTGCGCAGACACTCTTCGCCATCGCGAGGCGCCACTTCAATCACATCCGCATTCGGATCGCCACCAAGCATGCGCACCAATGAATGCACGGCGAATCGATCGCTTGGAAACGCGCCGCGTTCCATAAGCAACTTGCGCCGCTTGCCGGTTGGTCGATAGAAACTCATCATTAAGAAATGCAAATTCGTAGTGAGCGTGTTCATGGCCACAACTTCATGCGCCAGCGCGCCGGCAAGTTCCGCAAGGCCAGCGCGGAAAAATTCGTGATAGCGAATCCACGGTCGAGTTCCATGCACATGGCCCTCGGCGCCCATGGTGGCCCAATCGTTCAGTTCTTCCATCACTCGCGTGCGCGCCGCTTTGGGCATAAGTCCAAGCGAGTTGCCAACAAAGTACGCCTGCGCAGCACCGTGTTGGTCGCGCGGAATTTCAAACTCGTCGCGGAAGCCGGTTAACGGATCATGCGCGTCACACCACTTTGCAAACTCAAGCGTGGGCTTTATGTCCGCCGCGGACAATTCAAGAATAGATGTTGGAAGAGTTTGAGTCATGTGGTGTTATTGAACTAAGTGTTCAGGCAAGTGTTTGACGCGCGTGTGTATTGAAGGCGGTTTGTGCGATGAGTGCTTGCAAGGGTGACGTGACTGCGCGCCAGATGCAAACTACG
>CANJIC010000036.1 GCA_947474205.1 Planctomycetaceae bacterium
GAACCCCAACGCAACTGGAAATTTAATTTGGCTGATTTGGCGGAGCGCGCATTTTGGAATGAGTACATGGACGCGTTTCATGACGCGCTTGCGGCCACCAGCGCCAAGCATGCGCCGTGGTTTGTTATTCCCAGCGATAAAAAGTGGTTCCGAAACCTGCTTGTCAGCGAAATTCTGCTGGCGCATTTGAAATCGCTTGACTTGAAATGGCCCAAGCCTGCTGCCGACTCCGCCACGTTGCGCAAGGCTTTGAACGACGCCAAATAAATCCACGCAACCCCTATAAGTGGGACATTCCCACGAGCAAAAGTTGGACAAAACGTCACAATGTCATTTCAAAAATGGCTAGACTGCAAAATCAAAAGGAGCACCACCATGTCAGGATCCGCATTCGACAAACGAGAAGAGAGTTACGAGAAAAAATTCGCACATGACGCGGAACTTCGATTTAAGGTGGAGGCACGCCGCGACAAAATGTTGGCCGCATGGGTTGGCGCCAAGTGCAAAATGAGTGCGGAGGAAATTGCCACATACTCCACCGAACTGGTACGGGCGGACTTGAAGACTCCAGGCGACATGGATGTGCAACACAAAATTCACGCTGACTTGAAAGCTCGCGGCGTGCACCTCAGCGAGGCGGAAATCCGCGCTGAAATGCACCGTTGTTTCCAAACTGCCGCGGCTGAACTCATGTCATAGTGCTCTTATCCTGCTCATAAAGACAACCCACACGCTTGGTCCGAAAGGGCCAAGCGTTTTTTATGCGCCATCGACTAGAGAAATCTTGGATGTATTCAGATTCGAAATACGTTGATGAATTTTCATGAATCTGAATTCAATCTTTCAATTGACACCGTAGGTCCAGCATCTGACAAATGCACAACTCGACCAGGCACCCAGGGCAAAACAGCTAATGCTGCGACAGCGAATCCACTTCCCATCCAGAAGGCGATTTGTGGAAGTCCGTAGCTCCACAAAATTCCAGCGGCGACGCTGGCGCTTAACACGGCGGCGCCTTGGAAAAATCCAAACAAGCCAAGCGCGGACGCTAAGCGTTCTTTGGGTGCGTAATCCGTAATCATGGCGCGCGCAGTTCCTTCAGTGCACGCGACGCTGACACCGTACAAGCCAAAGAGCACCCAAAACATCCAGGACGAATCACGCCCAAGCATTGCAAATCCAGCATAACTAACGGCATAAATGGCCCAGCCTGTGGCGAGCACCGGCCAGCGCCCATGGCGATCACTAAGCAAGCCCATGGGATAACTCGCCACTGTGTATGTGGCGTTGAACAACGCATACAACAAGACGCATGTGACTGGTGATTGCCCAAGATCAAGCGCGCGCAACAACAGAAAGGTGTCGCTGGAATTTCCAAGCATGAACAACACCAACGCACTCATGGCAACCCAAAATGATTTTCCGTAGGGAACGCCCGTCGACTTAGCGAAATCTTTTTGACGCTGCTCCACTTGCGTTGGTGACGTATGTGGAATGAGCCAGGTCATGAACAACGCGACGGCCGAAGACGCCGCGGCGATGGCGAAGATGATTCGAAATTGCGGCGCATCTTGCGGCGTTGCCGCGCGGGAACCAATCAGCCACGCAAGAACCGCCGCGGCAATGAGCGCGCCGCCAACTCCACCAAGCGAATCAACGCCGCGGTGAAAACCAAATGCGCGTCCGCGATCTTGTATTGAAACACTTTCCGCGATCAGCGCGTCGCGCGGCGCTCCGCGAACGCCCTTGCCCACGCGATCCAACGTGCGACCGCACAAGACAAAGCTCCAATGCGAAGCGACCATGACGAAAATTTTTCCAATGAATGTAATGCCGTACCCACGGCGAACCCATCGCACACGGTGGCCGGTTGCGTCGCTGTAATAGCCAGAAAGCCCGCGCATAACGCTGACAATTGCTTCGGCGAAGCCCTCGATCAATCCCAACGCGACTGGACTTGCGCCAAGCACGCCCGTGACAAAAAGTGGCAATAGCGGATAGGTCATCTCGCCGGCAAGGTCGGCGAAAAGACTGATCGCGCCAAGAATCCACAAAGACCTTGGAAGCGGGCGGCGATTATGGCGCGCCAAAATCAAACATCTCCGATTTGGACCATTTTGGTTTCCATTTCTTGATCAACGCAACATGTTCGGGGTTCGCCTGATAGGCGCGATATGCCTCAACACTTGACAATTCCACCAAGATGCCAAGCGTGTAATCCTGACGGATATTTTTGCGACCCACATCAATGTGTGGACCACACGCGTAATTCAATACGCCAGGAATTTTTGGAAGCACGGCGTCGGAATCGGCCTTCATGGCCGCGGCATCGCTTGGATTTGTAAGCGTCACAAAAACCAAGTGTTGAACATGCGCGGTTGAGATCTTGGGCGCGCTTGCATTTTCGCCCGCGCTTGAGTTTGCACTGCCCTTCACGGCGCACGCGCTCAACATCAGGGCGAAGGCGCCAGCTAACAAACCCTTCTTCATCACCACTACGGCATATTGAACTCTGTTCATGCACATCACGATACCGTATCGATTTGTATTACGATTTGACCCATGTCGCTACCGAACGCTTCAAATCAAATTCCGCCCAAGCCCGACTATGTGCTTGGAACACACAACGACGAACACGCCCGACTTGGCATGCAACATTCGTTGTGGCAAGAATTTGTTCTTGATGCATGGAAACGCGCGGGCATTTGCACAGGCTCACGCGTTGTGGATGTTGGCGCGGGTCCTGGATTTGCCACCATGGATCTTGCGGATATTGTTGGCGCAACTGGTCATGTGACCGCGGTTGAAATCTCGAGCAAATTTGCGCAAGAGGTGAAGGACCAAGCGAACGCCCGCGGCTTGAAAAATATCAGCGTTCACATTATGGACTTGATGCATGAAGACATTCCACTTGCCAACGCGGGCGCGGCGTTTGATGCCGCATGGTGCCGTTGGGTTTGCATGTTCGTGCCTGATATTGGCGCGTTGGTTCGCTGCGTTCACAATGCACTGCGCGCGGGCGGCGTTGCGGTGTTCCATGAATACGTGCACTACGAAACATACGGATTGCAACCACCCACGCCTGGCGTTGACTCTTTCACACAGGCGGCCATGAAAAGTTTCAGCGCTCGCGGCGGCAACGCCAACATTGCGGGGACACTGCTGAAAGAATTACGTCAGCACGGATTTGAAATCATGTCCATCAAGCCCATCGTGCGCTCAGCGCGTCCACATGAGCCCCTGTGGCAATGGCCAGCCGGCTTCATTCGCACGTATTTGCCGCGACTGGTTGAACTGGGACAAGTGGATAATGCGTTCGCCGCGAATGTGCTTGCAGAACTGGCCAGCGCTGAACAAGATCCGCAATCCATCATGCTTACGCCAACGGTGCTTGAAATCATTGCGCGCAAATAGCGCTGTTTCAAACGTGCTGTGCTGCCTGCGGCGAATATGTTTGCCGACATAGATTCTGAACAACTCAACGCTTCACAAAGCTTGCGCTATTACCGTGGGCAAAGTCTTTGGCGCGCGAATGCGCAATTGCTTGTTCACATTCGTCTGGCCAAACACAACTTCAATAGCGGACTTACTCACGCCAAACTCTTTGGCAAGAAATCGCACCATGTGGTCGGTGGCTTTGCCATTTTCCGGTGCGGCCGTCACGCTAATTTTCAGTTGATTGCCCTTTACCTTGCCAATGGCATCACACTTTGAACTAGGCTTTCCAAGCACATTCAGCACTAAGATGTCGCCGTCCCATGCGCAAAATTTTTCCATGTTGCAAGTCCCTTGTAGCGATGAAACGCGAAAGATTGATATGAAGTTACAACAATCCACACGCGCGATCACTTGCCTAGCTTCGTGCGCTGCGTCAAATTTCGCGCCAACTTTTTTATTGACTTCGCTTTTGACATTGTTGTTGGCTTTGGGCGCGGTGGCTCAAACCACGCCGAATGTGGCCGCTGCCAGCAACCCCGCGCCACCACACGCGCAAGCGCCACCCAACTTTCTTTTTATCTTGGCGGATGACCAAAGTTGGGCAGGTCTGTCCGTGGAAATGATCGCTGGAAAAGAGTTCAGCAAGGGAAAAAATTTCAACACGCCCAACACGGAAAAACTTGCCGAGCGCGGAATGATTTTCTCGCAGGCGTACGCCGCCCATCCCAAATGCGAATGCTCCCGCGCTGCCATTCTTGCCGGCCGCACCACCACCACGCTCAACGCGCCAATAAAAGCATCCACCACTTGGTCCATGCCGCTCACGGATTCACTTGCCAATTCGCTTAAGCGCGCAAACCCTTTGTATCGCGCGGCGCATCTTGGCAAATGGCAATGGCCCATGAAGCCCGCGGATTTGGGCTACGACCAAAGCGATGGCGTTACGCAAAATCAAACTGGTGAATCAAAAGATCCAGACGATCCAAAACTTTCCCTTAGCCTCACGCGTCGCGCCTGTGATTTCATGGCCACGCAAGTGAAGGAGGATCATCCGTTCTTTCTACAGATTTCTTTTTACGCGGTTCATGCGCCCGCGCAAGCGTTGCCCGACACGCTGAAGAAATATGACAACTTGAAGAGCGCAACCAACGGCGCCGCGAATGCGACTGAGGATTCTTCAGGCGCAACCGAAGGCAAGCGCGCGCAGAATGGCGCGGGCAAAGGCCCAGGAAAGGGACCAGGCAAAGGTCCAGGCAAAGAAAATGCAAACACCGACCGCGCCACCATGGCGGCCATGACGCAAGACTTGGACACGTGCGTGGGTACGCTTATGAAAAAACTTGACGAGCTTGGTATCACCAACAACACCTACATTATTTATATGAGCGACAACGGCGGGCGCACTGACATTCTTAGCGGTGGCAAAGGCAATTTGGGCGAGGGCGGCCTGCGCGTTCCGCTGATTGTTGCCGGCCCTGGCATTCACGGCGCGACGTATTGCAACGAACCCGTGATCAGTTACGACATTCTTGCAACGGTGCTAGATGTTGCCGCGCCCAACACCGCGCTGCCCAAGGGCGCCGAAGGTGGCAGTTGGAAAACCGTGCTGCACAATAGCGGCGCCGGAAAAGTGAAGCGCAGCATTGATCGCATGGTGTGGCATCAACCTGTGGAGGTGCCGCATCCGCAATCCGCCATTCGCAAAGGTGATTACAAGCTTGTTTATGAATGGGATACACAGAATGTGCAACTGTTCAATCTTGCCGATGACTTGAGCGAGAAGAAAGATGTGTCCAAGGAGAAACCAGAACTCACTGCGCAACTGACCGCGGAATTAAAAGCGCATGTGATCGCGGGCCTGGGCGAGGAAGCATGCGCCGCGCTCGCTCGTGGCGAAACTCCCCAAAATCGCGGAGGCGGCAAGGGCGGCAAAGGCGCTGGCAGCGCTGGCAAACCAAAAGTTTCCAAGCCGTAATTCACATTGCATATTCAAAGATCGCAGCGCGGCCCCATTCCATGGCGCGCGTTTAACGCACAACCGCACATCATTCACATTCGCTGGCGCTTACTTGGGCGGCAGAGACTTTGGTGGCTACTTGGTCTGCAACGATTGCGCGTCGGCTTCAATCCATACCCCAAGAATTATCACATCGGTTTGATCAATCATGCCATCATGATTTAGATCGCCAAACGCTGGGTCCCTATCACCCAAAGACACAAGCAACAACGAGAGATCAATGCTGTCCACAACGCCGTTGAAATCAAAGTCGCCAAATTCACGTTGACACAAATCGGGTTCGCCGTCATCGTCAATATCTTGGCTTCCAAGCGCGATCAAGTTGGCAGCGCTCTCCTGTGTTTCCGTTGCGCAATCGATTGTCCATGCTGGATCGCTTCCAGAAATTGGCTCAAACAACATTGCGCTATCAATCTCCACTGGTTGAACTTCGCCATTGGCGGCCAATCTGCGACCAGCGCGAGTGGCGGCAAGCCAACGACCACGTCCCGACATGCTGATTTCTCCACTTGTGGTTGCGCCACCAGAAACCACCTCGCCATTAGAACCGTCGCCAGCACCGGTGAAATTGGATCGCGATCCTGAATATCCTGTATCAAAATTTGAGAAACCAGTTTCGCTACCGCCAATGATTGCGCAAACTCTGTAGACATACAACACGCCTGCGACCGCTGTCGAATCACTATATGAATTTGTAGTGGGCGTCGCGATGGATGCCAAGGCGCCCATGGTTGAAATATTGACCGCCCATGTACCAATCGAGCCCACATCGGCGCTTGCCGTATCTTGCACGGTCAAGGTCCATGCTCCGGCCGCGACTTCGTTTACAAACGCCGACTGCAAAGAATTCGAAGGCTTGTAACGGCCCCCTGTTACCAACTGGGAGCACATCACTGATGTCGCGGTGTCATCAAGAACATAGTTGCCATTGATATCAGTTCCACCATTGCACCCGGAAAAGAGCACGCAACTTTTACCCTTATGCGAAAGCGTGACAATGAGATCAGCTTGATAGGTATGACGAAAATTAGTAATCGACACAGTGACCGCACCAACGCGCGCGGTTGAGTCAGCTGGAACAACATTCAATGTGGCGCTGACCGCGCTGACATCGGGAAGATTCATGCCCGTACCCGACGTGGTGACCTCGCTTGAAACTTGCGCGCGATACACCTTGTACGAACTCGCCCCAGCAGTCGCGCCCCATGTCAAAGCAACACGATTTGTGTGCGCGCCATCGGACGCGACCAGTATTGCTGGCGTTCCAATTGCGGCATACCCCTCATCGCTTGTGCTTGCAGCGGTGTCGCCCATTGGCATGACAGCCTTCACGCAGTACAGATAGCGCCCGCCCGCAATGGCCGTGGCGTCTACGTATGTGTTGGTGACAGACGTGCCAATTTGAACTGGACTACCGCCTGCGACCCAACGGAATATTTTATAACTCGCGGCGCCACTCATGGCCGTCCAATCCGCAATGACTCGATCATTGTAGAAACCATCCGATGCGGTCAATCCCGTAGGTCCAAGCATGTTTCGCCAACCCGTATCGGAGCCGGAAACAATCACGGCATTTGCGGACGTGACTGCGTCAACCTTATACGTGTACAACGTGGATGCCACGGCGGATGTATCGCCGTAGGTTGTGTTGGCTATTGTCGCAATCAAGGCCGGCTCTGACACGCTTGTGATTTGAATGGACCAAGACTGCAATGAGCCAACATCGCCACCGGCAGTATCCGAAAGGACAAGTGTCCAATCACCATTGGCAGTATCGCTGGCAAATGTTGATCGCAGCGCGTTGGAAGGTTTAAATTCACCACCAATTCCTGTTTGCGCGCAGAGTCCAGCCGAGAATGAATCAGACAATATGTATGTTCCATTTAAGTCGGTGCCGCCATTGCAACCACTCGCAAGTACGCACTGCTGCGCACCGTGTCGCAATGTGAGTACCAAATCACCCTGCCACGTGTGGTACAAGTTTGTAAGCGTGACCTTCACCAGCGAACTCACGGCTGACGCGGGCGCGTCAATATGAATGGTGCTTGATGAGGTGGAAAAATCAGCTATGTTGAAGCCGCTACCCGTTCCCGATTTAAAACTGGATGAGTCAGTGCGATAGACGCGATATGAAGCCGCGTTGGTGACGGCATTCCACGAAAGATTGACCTTGTCCGCGTAGTCACCGTCCGAGGCCAACAGTGTGAGCACGGGCGGCAAGGATCGTAGACCCGTGACTGAATTGCTTAGGGCAGAGAAACTCACGGCTGACACACTCTGCACGGCATAGGTGTATGTGGTTCCAGCTACGGCCGTCAAATCCGCGTAACTTGTTGCCGTTGTGCTGGCAATTTCAGCAAGGGTTGCCACGCTGTCGCCGCGCAAGATCTTGTAACTGCTAGCACCCTGCGCGGCAGACCATGTCAGCAAAATTTTGTCGGTGTAAATATCGTTGCTTGCAGCCACATTGGTGGGCGCGGCCAGACTTCCGCGGAATCCAGTGTTCGTGGCGCTTACAAGTCCGTCCCCCAACGCGCCGACCGACATGACGGAATAGGTATAGACCGTTGATGGGGAAGCCGATGTGTCACTGAAATTAGTTCCAGATGAAGTGCCGATTTGAGCAGTTGCTCCACTTCCAATGGCGCGCAAAATTTTGTACCCGGATGCTCCAGACACAGCGCCCCAAGTGATTTCAACTTTATCCAACAGGGTTCCGTCGGTGGCCGCGACCGATGTGGGCGCAGAAATGTTTCGCCAACCATTCTCTGTGTTACTTGCGCTCGTATCCGCGTTTGCCACTATGGCCACCACGCTATAGGAGTAGATGGTTGCAACTGTTGCCGTGGTGTCCGCAAATAAAGTGGATGCGCTGGTGCCGATCTGCGTTGGACTAAAAACACTATTGACAGTCATGCCCCAGGAAGAAATTGCACCCGTGTCCACATTTGCGGAATCTGTAATGGAGAGTGTCCAGTCGCCCGCAATTTGTTGATTTGCAAACGCGCTTGTAAGCGAGTTGGACGGCCGATAGGTTCCGCCTGTCGCCGTTTGCTGACAAAGTAAAGCGCTCGCGGCATCGTCAATGACATAGGTGCCGCTCAGGTCCATTGATGAATTACAATTCTGCGCAAGAATGCAAGTGATCCCGTTATGCGTCAATTTCAGGGTTAAATCACCCTGATATGTGTGGGTGAATGAATTCAACTGAATCACCAGGGAACTCACCAACGCCGTGTTTGAAGCCGCAAGAGTAATGACGCTGGTGTTGGTTGAATTATCGGGGATAGAAAAACCTGAACCAGTTCCACTGACTGAGCCGTTGAGCAACCAACGCTTCACCTTATACCCTGTCGAATTTGCAACCGCGTTCCATGTCAACGCGACTTTGTCCGCGAAGGCGCCATCACTTGCGATTAAATTTGTGGGTCCGTTGGTGAGAGCGACAAATCCGGTGTTTGCAACGCTGGCCGCGGAATCACCAAAACTATTTGAGGATTTCACCGTGTAGCTATACACAGTGCCAGGAGTAGCGGTCATGTCATCAAATGTGGTGGTGGTGGATGTTCCAATCTGCGCCGAAGCGCCGCTGCCAATGGAGCGCAAAATTTTGTAACTGGTCGTGTTGGTGGATGCGGACCATGTCAATTGCACACGATCCGTGAAGGTTCCATCGCTTGCCAACAGATTCGCGGGAACGGTAAGACCAGCAAGACCATGGCGGCCAAACGCTTGATTGATGAGATCGGAGTTTGGCGTGCCGTCACTCAGATTTCCGTTGTTGTCATCCAAAGTTAAATAATCAATGCGGATGTCATCGGCAATATCGCTCTGCCCAGAATGCAACATGACTTCATTGATCGCAAGCGCGGCTACTTTATCAATGGCCGTGCTTGCAAAGCGCGCGCCATACAGTTGCCGCAAATCCCACACAATGCCGGAGAGCAACTGACCACAGTCATGCATTTCGCTGCCACAACTGCTGCAACCTGAGGCCGAATATTGACAGTTATTGGCGGCGTTACGAAGGCCGGTTGAGCAACTCTGAAATCCTGCGCCCAACTTTGGGTCGTCAAGAATCAGAACCGCCATGACATCTCCAAAGCCTTCGCCAAATGCGTCCTGACCACTGCCGCCGCAATTCACTATGTGATGCCCATATTCGTGATGCACCACGCCGCTAAACGAAGTGTTCGCACAGCCGCCGCCCGCCTTGAAAAAGTTAATGCTGATGCCGTCGTAATAGGCGTTGCAAATGCCGGCTAAATTCACATTCACCCCGAACCCGGTTTGGGTTGCAATGGTTGGAAAATTTGGCGCAATACGAAGCGTGAAGTCACGAACAATATTGGCCTGGTAGTAGGCGTTGGTTTGCGCGGTATCCAACTCAGTAGGAACAGGATTGAAAGTAAAAGTAGTTGATCCAGAAGAAACAGTTTGACTTGCCACAGTCAGTGTGGTGGAATCAGAATTGGCTACGCGGAAATATTTTCCATTGGCAATGGATGGGCGCACAACCACGCTGCCACTAATTGAACCGCTGGTGAAGTTTCCATTGCTGTCGCCATAGACGGTGCTGGAACCAATGGCCACCGCGGTATACGGCAATCTCTTGGACGCCTCTGGATCGCATACATCGGCGCGCTTGCCATCGGTCACCATGCCAGAGACTGTGCCCGTAACAACTGCATGCAAAATACGGTTTTCTTGGTACAGAATTGTTCCGTCGGTGGGGTCAACAATATATTCAAATGATTGTTGATTTGGGTCGTTTGGTCCTCCATGGGTCTCAGCAATAAACTGAACGCCCAATCGCGCTGGTTGAATATTGTCATCAATTCCCGCCCACACCACATAGCGCGGCGAAGTCACGCGCGGAATAGTTGTGAATTGGGGCATGACATTTCGCATAAAAACACCAGCGTCCAATTTGGAAGTGTCCAATGAAAGTCCAGTGATTTGATTGGCAATGTTTCCCACTGAACGCAACGTTCCACCGGCTAGAACAACGGGAAAATCGGCGTCGTCACGAGTAATTGCCCAGCCAAACGCCCGATATACCGGAACATTGGCGGCAGTTTGCGTGAAATAGACCGCATTCAAATTGCCCACTTTGGCATCTTCATTGGGCAATTCAACGACATGGATTCCATTCTCAAATGGACCAATGGGTTGCAAATCCGTGGGCGCCACATTCCAGAGAACAGACCAACGTTGGAAAAAAGTAGTGGCGCTTGCGGATGGGGAATCACCCACCGCCAACCTGGAACCCCACGCGCGGCGAACTCGACTTCCTGGGCTCAGCAATCCGCCTTCAGGGTGCAGATCAAGAAAAGATGTTCGCACCGTGGCATCTGTTTGATTGCGAATGCCGCCTGGAGTTGGGACAACTGGAGGAGTTGTTGCGACTTTGTCTCCATTGGCAACAGAAGCCATTGAAAGCGTTAAAAAAAGCAGCGTTCCAGCGGCATTTCCTAGGCATTTTAACTTCATCATGGAGACCCCTTGAAATAACAATTTGTTGTTGGCGCAATTTGGATTTTAAACAACGAAACTACTTAAAACCACTACGAGAACAGTATAGGTTAAAGATCCTTAAAAAAATAATATAATAGTACAACTATTTACTGAACAGCCTGGTGCTTTGGCGCTCTCTTTGCTCGTTATGCAAAGAAAAACCGCATCACAAGCTGGGCTTGGATGCGGCTTCTTCCAAAACTCCCCCGACTGGACTTGAACCAGTGACCTAGCGGTTAACAGCCGCTCGCTCTACCAACTGAGCTACAGGGGAATCGGAGAGGCAAGCATACCCATCTCCAAATAAAACGCCACTTTCATATTCCAATGAGGCAATCCACAGGTACAACGCGCGGCAATTTGGCGTTGTGGCCGACGCAAGGGCAACCAACTGGCCCAATTTTGCAGCAATGCCAAGTATTTATGCATTCAAATGCGCGACACTTGCACCCCTTGAGTTTGCGCGGCAAAACCGCTAGGATCTTCGTCCCTCGGAGCAACCAATGAAAAAAGAAACTCATCCAAAGTGGTACGCAGATTGCAAAGTGAACTTTCGTGGTCAACATGTTTTAACTGTTGGAGCGACCGTTCCTGAAATGAATGTCGAAGTATGGTCGGGTTCACACCCGTTCTACACCGGTCAAAAGTCCTTCGTGGACACCTTGGGACGCGTTGAGCGCTTCCAAAAGAAATTTGCTGGCGCGTACTTTAAGAAGGAAGGCGATAAGGATGCGAAAGCACCTGCGACCAAGCCTGCCGCCAAGCCTGAGAAGAAGTAGTTACGCAATTTGAAATTTGTCACGGCCGCGCTCTCACCAGCGCGGCTGTTTCTTTTCACGCACGGTGTCCGCGAGAAGGTTGAGTCTTTTGACGATGTTCCATAACCCAGTTTCATTGGCCACACACTGATTTGATCTTTAAATTCATCGCAACGCGCACCATGTTTCAATTGGAAACCAAATCGCATGCAACCATCTTCACGACTGCTTGAAAAACTGAATGAGATAGAGGCCAACTTTTTGCGCGACGAAGCGCAATTGTGTGACCCCGACATCATGACCGATCATCGCAAAGTGAAAGTGCTTTCACAACGACGCGCGGCGGCGCAACCTTTGATTGAAAATCTGCGCCAGTGGCGGCGTTTGGAGCGCGAGGCACGCGAGTGCGAAGTGCTTGCCAAGGACACGGACGCGGATGTCGCCGCCATGGCGCGCGGCGAAATTCATGGGCTGCACACGGCGCGCGACGCCAGCATGGAGGCTCTTATTCGCACGCTTGTTATGGCGGATGATCGCGCGATTGGCAGCCTAATTCTGGAAGTTCGCTGCGGCGTGGGTGGTCTTGAAGCCGCGATTTGGGCAGGCGATTTGCTGCAAATGTATCGCCTTGGCGCGCAACTTCACGCATGGCAATGGGAAGAAATGGAAATCAAACATGGCGACGCGGGCGGCGTGACGCACGCCATTATTCGCATTGAAGGAACAGGGTGTTGGAACACGCTTGGGTATGAAAGCGGCGTGCATCAAGTGAAGCGCGTGCCGGCCACGGAAACCGCTGGTCGCATTCACACATCAACCGCGACGGTGGCGGTGCTGAGCGAACCCGAAACAGTGGAGTCGCAAGTTGATCCAGACGAGGTGCGCGAAATTCTGACCACCGCGCAAGGGCCAGGCGGACAAAATGTGAACAAGGTTGCGACGGCCGTGCATTTAATCCACGAACCAACCGGTATAGAAGTGCGCATGCAGGAGACGCGCAGTCAATTGCAAAATCGGGACAAGGCGTGGCGGCTGCTGCGCGCGCGAGTGC
>CANJIC010000037.1 GCA_947474205.1 Planctomycetaceae bacterium
TAACGCTACAAATCGCCAAGCCCATCCCGTAGGATCACACCGTGAAAGAAATTAAAAATACAGCCGTTGTTGGTTTGCAATGGGGCGACGAGGGCAAGGGCAAGATTGTCGACCTGCTGACTTCGCAACACGATGTGATTGTGCGCTACAACGGCGGCGCTAACGCCGGCCACAGCGTGGTGGTGGACAAGGAACGCTACGCGCTGCATCTGGTACCCAGCGGAATTTTGCACGCGGACAAATCATGCGTGATTGGAAACGGCGTGGTGGTTGATCCAGAAAAGTTGCTGGAGGAAATTGACGGCCTGCGTAAGCGTGGCGTGCGCGTGGCGGACAATTTGCAAGTCAGCGATCGCGCGCACGCGGTGCTTCCCTATCACAAGGAGCAAGACGCGGCGCTTGAGGAATATCTCGCCAGCGTCACCGAGCACGACGCGGGAAGTTTGGCCATTGGAACAACTCGCCGCGGCATTGGTCCGGCCTACGGCGACAAGATCAACCGCTCCACTGCCATTCGCATGGGCGATTTGCTGGACGCGAAGTATTTGCAGGAGCGCCTGCGCGTGATTTGTCGTTTGCGCACCAAGGAATTGCAGGCGCTTGGCGTGAAGGCGCCGCCACTTGATCCCGATGCGTTGGCGGAGCGCTTTGCAAATGCTGGTGAAACTTTGCGGCCGCACATTAAGGACACGGTCTACGGTTTGCACGACGCCGTGAAAGCTGGCAAAAGAATTTTGTTCGAGGGCGCCAACGCTTGCTTGCTTGACATTGATCACGGCACCTATCCATTTGTGACCAGCAGCAATTGCTCCACGCTTGGAATTCCCGCCGGCACTGGAATGCCTGGCAGCAAAATTCACCGCGTGCTTGGAATTATGAAGGCCTACACGTCGCGCGTTGGCGCGGGTCCGTTTCCAACTGAGTTGCTTGACGAAGTTGGCCAAGGCATTCGCGAACGTGGTCGGGAATTTGGAACCACCACGGGTCGTCCGCGTCGCGTTGGTTGGCTTGATCTGGTCGCCGTTCGCTACGCGGTCATGATTTGTGGCGCCACCGGCGTTGCATGCACGCTGCTTGACGTGCTCAGCGGCGTGGATGAGTTGAAGATTTGCACCAAGTATCGCTTGCCCAATGGCCAGGAAACTGATCGATTCATTCCAGACGCGCATCGGCTTCAAGGCGTGACGGCCATGTACGAAACCATGGCGGGTTGGTCCGAACATGTTCAATCTGCCGAGGATCGCTCACAACTTCCAGCAAACGCTCGCAAATACTTGGACCGCATCGAGGCGTTCTTGGGCGTGCCTATTGACATGGTTGGAGTTGGTCCAGAGCGAACTCAAACTTTGGTCGCTGCTGGAACATAATCGCCCTAGCATTAAACAATGAATCAGCCCACGACACCAACTTCCACTTCGCAGGCTGATTCACAAACAAATCAACTTCTTCCCAAACACATCGCCATCATCATGGATGGCAACGGCCGTTGGGCGGCGGCGCGTGGTTTGATGCGCGAGTTTGGGCACAAAGCCGGAAGCAAGACCGTGCGCGAAATCACAACCGCGTGCGCCAAGCGCGGCATTGCGGCGCTGACGCTGTATTCATTTTCCAGCGAGAATTGGAAGCGTCCGCCAGAGGAAGTGGACGCGCTGATGCAACTTTTGCGCGAGCACCTGCGGGGCGAATTGCCCACCATGCTGGCCAACAACATTCGCTTTCGCCGCGTTGGTCAGCGCGACGGCTTGCACGCCGACGTGCTTGAATTGCTGGATGAAACCGAGCGGGCCACAGCTCATTGCGATGGCTTAACCCTTTGTTTAGCCTTGAATTATGGCGCGCGCGCCGAAATTGTTCAGGCTTGCAAAGTGATGGCGCAACAAGTTAAAAGTGGCGCAATTGTGGCCGATGCAATCAACGAAAAATCAATCAGCGACCACCTGTACACCGCGGGGTTGCCCGACCCCGACTTGTTGATTCGCACCGCCGGCGAGATGCGCGTGAGTAATTTTCTTTTGTGGCAAATTTCTTACGCCGAATTTCATGTCACTCAAACATTGTGGCCGGACTTTTGCGAACGCGACTTGGACTTGGCCTTGGCCGACTTCGCTCATCGGCGACGGACCTACGGCGGCCTGAGTGACGGCGCGGCGAAGCAAGCTTTGGCTGCCAATCCTGGCTGAGTCAGACAAGCGCGCGCGAAGTTGGGGCTACGCAACTTCACTTGCTCCCACCCAAGACGTATCGCCTTTATAAAATTATTTCTTAAAGATGTATTTCTATTTACTTGTAAATACAACATTCATATGCTGCGCTCAGTTCAACAAGGTTGTTGAACATTCAAAATCTTTCGCAAGGACCGCGCACATGAACACCTCTTTTATCTCACGTTTTCCGCCGCTCGTAAAAAATTTCGGGTTGGGAATGTTTTTTCTTGGCGCCACGCTGGCTCTTGGCGTTGTGTTGTCATCGCAAGCTGTGGGAAACGCCATTGGTTCCTACAGCAAGGGCCGCTTGACCATCAATGTCAAAGGTGTGTCCGAAGTGTTGCTTGTTTCAGACATGGGCTATTGGAGTGGAACCATTTCCGCGAGTGCATCCACTACGGCTGAGAGCTTTTCCAAACTCGATGTCTCCATGAACAAGGTTCAATCGTTGATCAAGGCCAACCAATTTCAAACCGACGAAATCAATTTGTCGGGCTTGAATGTCACGCCGGTGTATATCAAGAACGAGAAGGGCGTAACGCTGAACAAGATTGACTACTACGTTGCCACACAAACTGTGTCCGTGTCCTCAGCGCGCGTGGAAGCGGTGCGCGACTTGCAACGCAAGGCTTCTGACTTGATGCGCGATGGAGTGCAAATTACATCGGCCAATCCAACCTACACCTGCAGCACCATTGAAAATGTGAAGATGACATTGCTGGAGAAGGCCACGCAAAATGGATACGACCGCGCGCAAGTGTTGGCAAAAAGTTCTGGCAGCAAAGTTGGAACGCTGGCCAACGCATCGCAAGGCGTCTTTCAAATTGTTTCGTACGGCTCAACCGATGTCTCCGACTACGGCATTAGCGATACCTCATCCATAAAGAAGAACGCCAAGGCCGTTGTGAGCATGGAATATTTCGTAGAGAAGTGAGCGCGGGCGCGCGATTTAAAACCTGTGTTTACAGCCCATATTTGCAAGATTTGGGCTTTTTTATTTTTGGTTTCAGGCGTTGTTGCGGACGCGGATCATGCTTGCTGGTAAATCAAATCCGCCGTGATCGACTTCACATTTGCGCAACCTGAAAGCGCCATGGCGAGATTAAATTCATGCGCAAGTATGTGCAACACGCGGTCCACCCCCGCTTCGCCGCCCGCGGCCAAGCCCCACAAAATTGGGCGGCCAACTTGCACGGCGCTGGCGCCCATGGCCAGCGCGCGCAGAATATCAACGCCGCGGCGAATTCCGCCGTCGACAATAATTGGACCGCGATTCGCCACCGCGCTCACAATGGCGGGCAAGGCGTGGGCCGTTGGCGCGGCGCCATCAAGTTGTCTGCCACCATGATTGCTCACCACCACCGCCGCCGCGCCATTGTCAAACGCGCGACCTGCGTCGTCGGCGCGCAAAATTCCCTTGACCATCATTGGAATATTCACGGCTTGGCGAATGACATCAAGGTCCTTCCATGTCAACGACGCGTCAATGGTCCAACCTAATGCGTCGCCCATTCCACTTCCAGAATGACCCGTGGGTTGACCGGGCCTTTGCAAATTGACAATGGACATTCCATCTGGAACACGAAAGCCATTGTGAATGTCGCGCTCGCGCACGCCCCACACCGGCGTGTCAACCGTGACCATAAGCGCTTTGCAACCCGCGGCCTGCGCGCGTTGCGCCAGTGACTTGGTGAAGCCGCGGTCGCTTGAAATATAAATTTGCATCACCACATCCGCGCTTGAGGCGTTGACAACATCCTGCACCGAGCGCGTGGACAAACTTGAAAGCACCATTGGAACGCCTGCTTTTGCCGCGGCGCGAGCCGTGGAGACTTCGCCTTCTGGGTCGGCCATGCACTGCATGGCGGTGGGCGCGATCAACAATGGAAACGCCAAGTTCATGCCCAACAATTCGCCGCGCATGTCGCGCGTGGACACATCAACCAATGTGCGCGGCAACAATTGGATTTCTTTCCACGCGTCAATGTTGGCTTGCAAAGTCCACTCACCCCACGCGCCAGAGCGGTAGTAATCAAAAGCCATCTTGCTTAAGCGCGACTGCGCCAAGGCCATGAAACTTTCCGAATTCAAAATTGAATTCATATCGTTGGTCATTGAATGAAGTTTACTCGACTCGCCTTGGGGCATGCGCTGAAACAAAGGATGGCGCGAGTACTTGCATCTGATCAGGAATACGACAAGGTCACTTTGGCGATTTCGTCAAACAACGACTCAAGCATGAACGGCTTCGATAATCGAGCGGCAAGAATGTTGACGTCAATATCCTTGACGTCGGAGTTGCCCAGCAAAATGACTGGGGGCATGACGTTCAATTCAGATTGAATGTCGGCCAGAACTTGCTTTAATGATCCGGTAATGCTGGCTTGATCAAGAATAAAAATGCAACGTGTTCCGGCGCGCTTGACAGCCGCGAGCAATTCCACGTTGTTCTCAACAGTCATCACGCGATGGCCCTTGGCATTCAAGGCCTCGACCAACATGGGTCGCAACAAAGGATGATTTTCCGCCAACACAATGGGCAAGCGCTCTTGATTTAAATTATGCGGAATTGTTGGAAGCGTAAAACAAAAATGGGTTCCTTCGGCCGTGCTTGAAACCGTGGCATTTCCGCCTGCGGATAGCGCAAATCGTTGCACTTGGGCAAGACCCATGGCTGTTCTTCCGCGCAAAGAACCATCGGCGGCGAGAGCTTCAAAGGCGTGAAGTTGCTGATCCGCGCTCAGGGTCTCGCCTTGATCAATGCACTCGACGCGCACCAACGGTTCAACTCCGCCCATGGATTGAGTGATGCGCAGCGTGATCAACCCGTTGTTGGCCAAGGACTCAGTAGCGCGCATGAGTAAATTTAAAATCGCTTGTTGCATGCGGCTTAAATCAATGGCCGCGCTCTCGCGCCCATCGGTCAGGTCATCCACCACAACGGAAATTGTTCGAGGCAAATTTGGGGTGAGCAACCGTACCGCTTCGCGCACAGCGTCGCTCACCACAATGGCGTGAGCGGCACCGCCACCTTCGCCGCCTTCTCCAAGCACAATAAGATTGCGGCTCATGGACATGGCCTGCGCCACTTTCATCTGAATGACCTCCAAACTTTCAATCGCCTTGATCGGCAGCCCCGTGCTGATGTTCGTCAACAAAGCGTGAGCGCGGATGACACGCAATACGCTGTCAAGTTCATGTGCGAAACCACTTGCCAACAAACCCAGCGACTTCATGCGCTCAGCGGAACTTAAACTTGCCTCAAGTGCGACTTTCTCATTATCACTGCGAATACGATCTGAAATGTCGCGGATGAAGGCGCTGAATCCACTGGCGTTTTTCCCAACATGCGGACTCACAGACAACTCCACTGGAAAAATAATTCCTTGGCGGTTGATCGCAGTAATTTCAATGCGCTTGCCTAAAATTCGCCCAACGCCCTCGGCGTGATAGCGGCGCATGCCCTCTTGGTGCGCCTTGACAAACGCAGGTGGAATGATGGTCTCATCAAGTCGCTTGCCACTCACTTCTGCGTGTGTCCAACCAAACATCAACTCAGCTTGCTTGTTCCACACAATAATTTTTCCGTGCACATCAATCGTCACCACCGCGTCAAGCGCGGTGTCAATGACGGTCTTGAGAAGATCGTCCTTCTCTTGGGCGAACTCCTCGGCCATTCGCTGCGCCGTGACATCCAGCGCCACTCCGCGCGCTCCAACAACAGCTCCAACCTCGTTACGAAGTGGCCCTGCCGACTGGATAAATTGGACCATACCCACGGAGATTTCGCCTGAGACATTCTCGCCAGCAAGGGCTTTTTGCAAATACAGTTTGGCGTTTGGATCGGATGAAAAAATATCCCCGACCAAATGTCCAACCACTTCGCCCACGCGCAAACCAAGTGAATCAAGCCCTTTTCCTTGACATTCGGTGAAACGACCTTCCGTATCGGTCTCCCATAAAAGCATGGGAATTGTTTGCACCGTGGAACGCAAGCTGGATTCGCTGGCATCCAAATCCGACTGCAATTGATGCAAGTCAATCGCCAATCGAACCAACTCGGACAACTCCTCGACCACTTTCAATTCCGAGCGGTTTGGTCCGCGACGAGTCGGCAAATAAAACTCGAGCAGTGCGCGCACTGTGTTCAGGCGCGAATCCTGAATTGGAAAACACCAAACGGAAACCAAACCATGGGTGCGCAAACGTTTGGCATATGCGCTCCACCGCGGATCAAGTTCAAGATCATTGGCTACAATAATTTTTTTAGTCTGTATGGAAATTAATCCAGGCGCGCTTTCAAGCGTCTCGGCATGCAACCCAAGTAAATTTTGAATTTCGCCTGGCAATGTCGGGCACAGCCCAACGCCAAGAACTCCCGATTCAGACACTGGAGTCAATAAACAAAACACCTCGCTTGGAAGAACCTTCTCGGAAAATTTTGCGAGCGCCGTGAGTGTCTGCTGCAACGATGATCGTTGCGCGACAAGCTCCAAAATTTGCCGCTGTGCCGAAAGCGAATCGCTTTCCACAACCGCGCTTGTGCTTGGACGAATTGCCAGACCCGCCACAGTTTCACCTTTTTCGCGAATTCCAACTTCAATGGCGTACAACACGGCTTCAATATGAATTAAAGCCAATTCTGGCTGCAAATGTTCAAGGTCCAGCAACAATGGCGGAGGTGGGGAACCGGCGTTGGCTAATTCATCAAGCCATGGAAACACTGGCTGAATTCCATTGCGGAACACTTCGCTCAGCGATCTTCCTTGCAACTCGTGTTGCGGCCGACCCAAATATTTCGCGGCGTTGGGGCTTAGGGCAATGATCAGACCAGAGCCATCAATCAACAACACTTCAAGCGTGTCGCTCGCTTCCAGTGATACGTTGTCTATGGATTGAGTCAAGTGTGGCGATGTTCTCTACAGGGTGTGTCTTGGCAAGAATACGTCAACAGCATCATCATATTGTTTTGTGTGACGACGCGCGAGTTGACGAATGAACAGAAGCGCGGCCAATGGAGTCCAAAACAAAATCCACGGCAACTGGCTTTGCCAACGTGGAGGCGCGGGCGCAACTTGCAATGTGCCGTTCAACACAAGTTCCCCGTTGGCGCTTGCAACGCGAACTGAAATTGTCCACAACGAGGCGTCCGAACACTCAATCAATGCGCGCTGACCAAGGCCGTCGGGGTCATCGATAAGCGCGCATTGAATGGGCGCGTCATGTGAGGCGCCGTGCGCGCTTAAGACACATTCAACCGGCAACAATCCCTTCGTGACACGCACAATCACCGCCACCATTCCAACCGTCGCTCGTGATGGGTTGACCATCATCACCGCATGTTCTTGCCCAAGCGTGGCGGTGGCGATGACTTGTCCACCGTCGGCGCTGGCGCGACTTGTGGTGGCGCACATACACAACATCATGAACAGAAGTGTGTGAATGCGCGGATTCATGGGCTAAGCAACCCCCGCATTTGCATGGGTTGAAGAACAATCCACACTGCAAGAATCCACCATGACATGGCGGCGATCATGCCCATGCACGCGCGGCGCATGACCGCAAGCATTCCTGGCACTGTGTCATGCGTGTGTTCAATGACTTGCTCGGCGCGCGACCACATCAGCGATACGGTGACCAACAATCCCGCACCCACGATGCACAACTGCGCGGGAATAAGCCATGCTGGCATAATGGCGCAGCAATTTTCGCTCCACTGCGGCACGCCGAAACCATTCATACCCAGGTCCTGCGCCGCGCGTTGCAGTGGCGGCCACGCAGAGCGAAAGCCGGTGACAAAATGAAATCCTAAATGCGCCAACCACATGGCGATGGATAATGGCAAGAGCGCCAAAGTCAACTGCGCGATCGTGGCGCGAACGTGTTGCGAACATACGCGCGCTTCAATCCACGCCGCCAAAACCATTGGCAACGCAATCGCGATCATGCAACTAAACACAATCAGGGTGACGGCCACAACGTTGGAGCCAATCCATTCGCGACACTCTTGCACCATGACAAGCATGGGCTCGGTCATGGCCATGGCATTGGCGAACGCGCCCACCGCTATCACCGCCAACAACACAATGAAATCCATGCGCTTGGTGAGAACTCCAATACTGGAGCGCCAACCGTCTTGGGCAATATCTGTGAACGGCACGCGCGTGAGCAAACCAATGTTGTCATGCGGACACGCCGAGACGCAGTCAAGACAAAATGTGCAATCCAAATTGCCCACTTTTTTAGGCATAAACAAGCCAGTTCCGCAACCAGGCGCGGCGGCGTTTCCGCGCAGGCAATCTTGCGTTTGGCAACTCGTGCACACATCGCTTGAGCGCAGTCGAACCTCTAGCGGACTCGCCACGCTGAGCGCCATTTGATATTGACCGATGGGGCACAACCACTTGCAGAATGTTGCGCCCTCAAATAGCAAGTCCACCACCGTCACGACCACAAAGTATCCCACAACAATCCACGCGGTTGCAAAACTGGAATCCCACAGCGACCAGATTTCGTAACTCAACAACCAGGCCGCAATCAATGCCGCGGCCAACCATTTCGTGCTGAACGCGCGCGGCCAACGAAATCGTGGCGTGATGAATCGGCGCAGAAATGTTCGCGGCGCGATCAACGGACATGTCATGCACGCCAAGTTGCCCCCCGCCACCAATGTGATGGCGGCGAATCCGCGCCAATGTGTCCAAGTCCATGTGCCCGCGATATTGGTGGATGCTTCTCGCGGACCATACAAACCATCCGCCACAACTAGAAGTGCGCCAAGCAACATCACCCAACGAAGCGCGCCACGAACTCGCGCGGATTTCAACGCCGCGCCAATGACTGGCAAGGCAAGTACGTCAAAAATCTGTCGCTTGGCGCGACGATTGGAAATTAAAAATTGCGGCAATGCGATGGATTTGAATTGTTGCGCGCGTTGCGAGCGTGTGCTTGAAAGCGCGCTGAACAGAATCACCACGGCGGGAATTAAATACACCAATTGCCCAGGAATCCACATGATTGCCGCGGCTTCTTGCTGATCCGTGAGCGCCGTCACGCCGAAGGTTGGCGCGGTGGATTCATACCAGGGATAAATTGCGCTTGGCGCAAACGCCAGTATGGCTGCGACGATTGTGTTCGCCACATCCGCGGTGAGCAAATACAAAGGCATGGCAATGCGCGGCCAAGGACTTCGCCACGGATACGGCGCCACCACGCTCCACCAAAATAAAATTCCGCCCCATAGAAAAAACATGTGCTCCACCAAATGCCACGCAGGAACTTCAAGCGCCAATTGATACGTCACTGGCAAATGCCAACCCCATGTCAGCAACACCATGGCCAACCAACCGGTGAGTGGATGCGTTAAAAACATTCCACATTGTTGCGCGCGCGGCCACGCAAGAATTGGTCCAAGCATGTCGCGGCTCAGCCAACGTGGAACGCCCGCCAACAATGGCGGCATGGGCCAACCCAACAGCAACAACGGCGGCGCGATCATTGTTAGTAAAAAGTGTTGCGTCATGTGCGCGGCAAGCAACCATGAAGCCAACGCGTCAATGGGAGATTGCAACGCGATCCACAACGCAATCACGCCCGCGCTAAAAAAGATTCCGCGTCGCCAACCCCAACGAGTTGGCATGGCGCGATGAAGCCTACGCCAGCCGCGCCAATACACAATTAGAATTGCGCACGCGACAAAGGTGAATGGAGCAAGAACATTCCACGCCGACCAAATGGTCGCGGGAGCATTCATGAATTACTTTCCTGCTTCGCTGGCGACGGCTTTGGGCGCCTGATCCGGCGAGGATTGCCGCTCCATTGCGCCTGGAATGGTGGATTCTGGCGCGCCCGCATTGCGCAGGGTTGTCATGAACGCAACCACAGCCGTGGTCTCAGCGCTGGAAAGATTTTTTCCATAGGCCGGCATGTTGCCGCCACCTTGTTGCACTTGTCGTACAAGCTGGTCCCACGATTTTCGCGAGCCAACATTGTCAAGATTGGGTCCACGCAATCCGCCTTCGCCACCCAAACTGTGGCAGTTGCGGCATTGACTGTGTTGCAAGACAAGGGCGCCTTGCATTTCAAGTGGTGTACGTCCCACTAAATATTTCACGGGCGTTGGCAAACTTGTCCACGCGTCCATGACAGGGCTCCACGCGCTGACCACGCCAAGCCATGTCAATGTTCCCAAAGCAGTTGCAATAAGCACATAGGCAAGAACAGCACCAGGCCGGCGACTTGGCGCGCGCTCGCCGCGATTAGAAATCAGCGGCAGCCCTAACAAGAACATGACAACGATTGGCGGCGCTATGAGCAACACCGCGGTTTCAATTTGCGGAGGCATAAGCGCCATAGCCGTGAAGATCCAAAGGAATGCGTAATCAGGCCGCGGGTTGGCATCAATGATTGTTGGATTGGGAATGCCGTTTGGACCAACTGGTCCCAGATACCACGCCAAGAAACCAACAATGATCAGCATCAATCCACAGAACACCATGTCGCGTTGCGCCGCGTCCGGCATAAATGCCACGCCTGTCTTCTTGATGCGCTCCTCATATTCTTCCACATAGGTTTTAGGATCGACCACCATGCCTGGCTTGGGCATTTCACTAATTCCGTTTTTCAAAATCAGCGCCATATGCGCGCCAATCAGAGCAATTGTGAGGCCGGGCAATACAAAAACATGCAGCGCGAAGAAACGACTCAGCGTGGCGCCGCCAATGTACGGGCCGCCCAACATGACATTACGCATTTGGTTTCCAAGCACCGGCACGCGGTCCACAATGGCCGCGCCAATACCAAGCCCCCAATACGCATCTTGATCCCAGCGCATGATTTGTCCAGTGAAGGCCAACGCCAATGTGCAGAACAGCAACAACACGCCAACCATCCACATGAGTTCACGCGGAAACTTGAACGACGCGTGCAAGAACACTTGGCTCATGTGGATCAACACCATCAGAATCATGGCATTGCTGCTCCATGCGTGCAGCGCCCGCAACATCCAACCAAATGGAACTTGGTGATCGATGTATTCCAGACTGGAATACGCCTCCGCCGCGCTTGGCACGTACATGGTGGCGAGCAAGATTCCAGTGACCACTTGAATGCTGAAGAACATTAGCGAGGCGCTGCCGAAGACATACCACCACTTGGCGTCGCGCGGAACGCGGTGCGTTAAAATTGGCTGCACAAAAGTAATCACGCCCGATCGCGACTCAGTCCAACCGAGCAGACCTCGAACCATTTTTATGCCAGCATTTTTTATGTTGCTAAACATTAGACTGTTTGCTCCAAGCCGGGAAGTCGTCCGGCATCGATCAACAAACGTCCATCCACTATCTTCCATTTGTATTCAAACAATCCCCGTGGTGGCGGACCGCTGGCGTGGCTGCCGTCCTCGTAATAGACACCACCGTGGCATGGGCACATGAACAACTTGCTTTGTTGAAACCATTTCACGGGGCAGCCTAAATGCGCGCAATTCACGGCAAATACTTGAAATTGCGCGGGCTTGTACGAGCGCACCCACACCGCTTGCTCCGCGCTGACGCCATCAGTTGGCGCGGCGTTTGGATTGGTGAATTTGCCCAGACGTGTTTCGCCTTCCGGAAAATCCGCAGTGCCGCCCAAATCAATCCATGAGTTCTTGTACTTCTTCAACGCTGGCGTAATGGCGTAGCCAATAATTGGAATGGATGCGATTGCTCCACCGATACCCATGAGACCAATTCCAAATTTCAACATGAATCCACGGCGCGCGCTTGGTGGCGGTGGTTGATTTAAAGGTGTGTTTGAACAATCGCAACTCATGTGGCGCTCCTATTGCTTTTGACCGGCCGTTGAACGAAGAAACACAACGACATCAGAAATTTCTTGCGATGAAAGTTTGCGGTCCGCCGCTTGATGGGGAAACGGACCACTCCACCCTGGCATGCCGCGCTCTGGTCTGCCAAACAAAATTGCCGAGCGAAGTCCTTGGTCCGTGATCAAGCGCAAATAATTTGGATCGGTCACGCTGCCCGCGCCTGTAACACCTTTAAAGTTTGGCGCGCCGTGGCATGATTGACATGTTGCGGCGTACACCGCTTGACCATTGGAAGCATTGCCCGCAGGCGCCAACTTGACCGACCAGGGAATGCTCAACGCCACACCATTCTTGCCCCACGCATCCAGCATGCCGTCAACAAAGTCCGCGACTTGTTTTGGATTCCAATGCGCCAGCGAAGCCGGTCCAGAACCAGGGCAAAAACCGCCCGGAACACCGTTGGTTGTGATGTTGATCAATGACTCGCGGCCAACACTAGCCAAGTAATTTGCATCAGCCAATTGACGCGCCGCGCCATTGACACCATTGGCTCCGTGGCATGCGGAACAATTTTCCGCATAGTTGGTCA